>NZ_PIPF01000013.1:0-176073 GCF_004025845.1 Janibacter hoylei PVAS-1 | reverse complement strand
CCGGTCCCTGAGGAGGCCGCCCGCGGCCGTCTCGAAGGGTCAGCCCACCGTGACCGTCGCGCCGGACTCCTCGCCGTCGATCTGCTCGCCCATCTCCTCGGCGATGCGCAGGGCCTCCTCGATGAGGGTCTCGACGATCTTGCTCTCGGGGACGGTCTTGATGACCTCACCCTTGACGAAGATCTGGCCCTTGCCGTTGCCCGAGGCGACGCCGAGGTCGGCTTCACGGGCCTCACCGGGGCCGTTGACGACGCAGCCCATGACGGCGACGCGAAGGGGGACGGTCATGCCCTCGAGCCCGGCCGTCACCTCGTCGGCGAGCTTGTAGACGTCGACCTGCGCGCGCCCGCAGCTCGGGCAGGAGACGATCTCGAGCTTGCGCGGGCGCAGTCCGAGCGACTGGAGGATCTGCTGGCCGACCTTGATCTCCTCGACCGGAGGAGCCGAGAGGGAGACGCGGATGGTGTCACCGATCCCCTTCGACAGCAGCGCGCCGAAGGCGGTGGCCGACTTGATCGTGCCCTGGAAGGCGGGACCGGCCTCTGTGACGCCGAGGTGCAGCGGCCAGTCACCGGCCTCGGCGAGCAGCTCGTAGGCCCGGACCATGGTCACCGGGTCGTTGTGCTTGACCGAGATCTTGAAGTCGTGGAAGTCGTGCTCCTCGAAGAGGCCGGCCTCCCAGACGGCGGACTCGACGAGGGCCTCGGGCGTCGCCTTGCCGTACTTCTCGAGCAGGCGCTTGTCGAGGCTGCCGGCGTTGACGCCGATGCGGATCGAGGTGCCGTGGTCCTTGGCGGCATTGGCGATCTCCTTGACCTGGTCGTCGAACTTGCGGATGTTGCCCGGGTTGACGCGCACGGCGGCGCAGCCGGCCTCGATCGCCTGGAAGACGTACTTGGGCTGGAAGTGGATGTCGGCGATGACCGGGATCTGGCTGTGCTGGGCGATCTCGGCGAGCGCGTCGGCGTCGTCCTGGCTCGGGCAGGCCACGCGCACGATGTCGCAGCCGGCGGCGGTGAGCTCGGCGATCTGCTGCAGCGTGGTGTTGACATCGGAGGTCAGCGTCGTCGTCATCGACTGCACCGAGATCGGCGACTCGCTGCCGACACCGACCGATCCCACCTTGATCTGCCGGGTCTGGCGACGGGGCGCGAGCACGGGGGCCGGGGCCTTGGGCATACCGAGGGAGACGCTCATGCCTCCATTATGCGACCTGCAGGCTGGACGTCCCCTGCGCCCCGCGCGTGAAGGTGCGAGGACGCCCGGACCACCCCCACTGGTGGAGGTGCGAAGGCCGTCCACGGCTGTTCCTCGACACCACGCACGCCGGAGGACTCGGGTGCGCACATCGCTCGGCAGCGTTGTCGTCACCTGCCGGCGTTGCCGCCACCCGGTTGACTGGAGAAGGGGGACCAGGTGACATCACCGCCGACAGGCTGACCGGGGACCCCTCCGGGTCCCGCCCCTGGAGGGTCAGGTCAGCTTCACCGGCTTGACGATGTCGGCGTAGACGAGCAGCAGGGTCATGCCGATGAAGGCCAGGGCGACGACATAGGCCAGCGGCAGGGCCTTGGCGACGTCGACGGGGCCGGGGTCGGGCAGGCCGCGCAGCTTGGCCCAGCCCTTCTTGACCGCCTCCCACAGCGCGCCCGCGACGTGGCCGCCGTCGAGCGGCAGGAGCGGGATCGTGTTGAAGGCGAAGAGGACGAGGTTGAGCGAGCCCATGAGGGTCAGCAGGAGGATCGCCTTGTCCGAGGTGTCGCCGAAGTCGTCGGAGCTGGCCACCTCCCCCGCGATCCTGCCCACGCCGACGACCGACATCGGGCCGTCCGGGTCGCGCTCCTGGCTGCCGAAGGCCGCCTCGGCGACGCCGACGAGCTTTTGCGGGATGCGCACGAGCAGCCCGTAGGTCTGCCCGAGCTGCTCACCGAAGAGGCCGGGCACCGCGGTGATCGGCTGCTTCTGCATCTCCCGGGTCCCGGTCGCGCCCAGGAAGCCGGCCCGCTCGGTGACGGGCGCTCCCGTCGCGTCCGTCTCGATCCGCCCCTGGTCGTCCTGGACCGGCAGGTCGAGCACGATCGGCTCGGCACGCAGCGTCTTGGTCGTGCCGGCCCGGTCGACCTGCATCGTCAGCGGCTCGTCGAGGTTGCTACGGATCGCGGCACGCACATCGGCCCACGTCGAGACAGGGGTGCCGTTGATCGAGGTGATGGTGTCACCGGGCTTGAGCCCGGCAGCATTGGCCGGGGCGATCGGCATGTCGTCGGTGCACTCGGTCGCGGCCTGCTGGCCCTGCTGCTGGATGTCGACGCACTCGTTGACAGCGGAGATCGTCGGGGTGGCGACGGCGATGCCGTTGAGGGTGAAGATGCCGGTGAAGAGGACGAGCGCGATGAGCAGGTTCATCACCGGGCCGCCCATCATGATGACGATCCGCTTCCAGATGGGCAGCTGGTAGAACATCCGCCCGTCGTCGCCGGGACGGATCTCCTCGAGGCTCTGCTGACGCGCCTCGTCGACGAGCTGGCTCATCCGGCCGGTGCTCGACGCGCGCACGGTGCCGTCCGCGGCGGGCGGAAACATCCCGATCATCCGGATGTAGCCACCGAGCGGGATCGCCTTGACCCCGTACTCGGTCTCACCGCGGCGTCGCGACCAGATCGTCGGCCCGAAGCCGACCATGTACTGGGGCACCCGCAGCCCGAACTTCTTCGCCGGGACCAGGTGGCCGATCTCGTGCAGGGCGATCGACAGACCGATGCCGAGCACGGCGAGCAGGACCCCCAGGACGTAGAGCATGTCCCGATCGTCTCACGCTGACGCTCCCCCGCTCCCTGCGTGGGTGGCCCCGCGACCGTCTCTGCCGCTCCCTGAGTGGGTCCCACGCTCCGCGTGGGCGGTCGCCCCGCGACCGTCTCTGCCGCTCCCTGAGGAGGTCGCCCCGCGACCGTCTCGAAGGGAGGCGCCCCGACCCTTCGAGACGTCGGCCGCAGGCGGCCTCCTCCTCAGGGACCGGTGCTGCTCCCGCTGAGCAGCCCCGCGGCCTCGTCGCGCGCCCAAGCATCCGCAGCGAGCACGCCCTCGACCGTGTGCGCGTCGAAGCGCGCGTCGTCGTGCCGCTGCAGGACCTCGGCGATCGTGTCGACGATGTCGGTGAAGCGCGCGGCCCCGTCGTGGAAGGCGTCGACCCCGACCTCGTTGGCCGCGTTGTACACCGCCGGGTGCGTCCCACCCGCGGCACCGACCTGCTGGGCGAGGCGCACCGCCGGGAAGGCCCTGTCGTCGAGCGGCTCGAAGCGCCAGTCCTGCGCCCGCGTCCAGTCGACGGGAGTCTCGATGTCGGTGAGCCGCTCCGGCCACGACAGCCCGAGCGCGATCGGCGCGAGCATCGTCGGCAGCCCGAGCTGGGCGATGACGGCGCCGTCGTGGAACTCGACCATCGAGTGGATGATCTGCTGCGGGTGGACGACGGCCTCGATCCGCTCCATCGGCACGTCGAAGAGCAGGTGCGCCTCGATGAGCTCCAGCCCCTTGTTGACGAGGGTGGCGCTGTTGGTCGTGATGACCCGCCCCATGGCGAAGTTGGGGTGCTTGAGCGCCTGTGCCGGCGTCACCTCGCGCAGGGCGGCCCGGTCCATCCCGCGGAAGGGCCCGCCGCTCGCGGTGACGACGAGCTTGCGCACCTCGTCGGCCCGGCCGGAGCGCAGGGCCTGGGCGATCGCGGAGTGCTCGGAGTCGACGGGCACGATCTGGTCGGGCGCGGCCGTGTCCTTGACGATCGGGCCGCCGATGATCAGCGACTCCTTGTTGGCCAGCGCGAGGCGTGCGCCGGAGCGCAGCGCGGCGAGCGTCGGTCGCAGGCCGATGGCCCCGGTGATCCCGTTGAGCACGACGTCGGTGGGCGCACCGGCGGCGATCGTCGCGGCCTCCTCCCCCACGACGACCTCGGGCGCGTAGCCCGGGTCACCGGCCGCGGTGGCGATGGCTGCGGTCAGGTCCTCGCGGGTGCCGGCCGCGGCCGCGACGAGCGAAGGGCGGTGACGTGCCGCCTGCTCGGCGAGCAGCTGGGTGTTGGCACCGCCCGCGAGCACCTCGACGGCGAAGCGCTCGGGGTGGGCCTCGATGACCTGCAGTCCCTGGGTGCCGATCGACCCGGTCGACCCGAGCAGGGTGACGCGCGTGCTCACGCCCCGCCCTCACGGCGGCTGGAGTCGATGGCCTCGCGGCGGGCGAGCCGGTGGGCCCGGCGGATCTCGGCCTCGCGGTGGCGGCGCTGCTCCTCTGGAGTCTCGATCGCCAGCTCGGGGACCCGGCGGGTGCTCCCTTCGGCATCGACGGCGACGAAGACGAGGTAGGCGCTCGCGACGTGGACGCGGTCGGTGACGGCGTCCCAGCGATCGACCTCGGCCCGCACGCCGACCTCCATCGACGACGACCCGGCCCAGTTGACCTGGGCGCTCACGTGGAGGACGTCACCGACCCGGACGGGGTTGAGGAAGGCCATCTAGTCCATCGCCGCGGTCACGGCCGGCCCCTGGGCGAAGCGGTTGGCCGAGACGCCGGCGGTGTCGTCGACCATCTTCATGATGTTGCCGCCGTGGACATTGCCCAGGAGGTTGGCCTCGGCCTGGGACATGACGCGGGAGAGGGTGATGCGGGTGTCGGTGGGTGTCGTCACCGCGTCATCATCTCAGCGATCGGCCACGACGATGCTCAGGTCCGGGTACTCCTCGTCGAGGTCGGCGAGGATGTGCAGGACGCCGGCGTCGGGTGCGCCCGGTCGCCACACGAGGGTCCACGGCGCCTCGTGTCGGTCGGCGACGTCGCGCAGGCAGTCCATGAGCGCGTCGAGGTTGCGCCCGAAGTGCTCCGGCAGGAGCAGGGCCTCGACGAAGCGGTCGTAGGTCTCGTCGCGGTCGGCTCCCCCGTCGACGAGGTGGACGTGGTCGGTGCCGGCGACGGCCCGCGCGAGCAGCCCGTCGACCCCGGCGGCCTCCATGTGGATCACTGCCCCTCCTCGATCTGGGCGAAGCTCGCGTAGTGGTCGTCCGTGTAGTACCGGTCACCGTCCTGCCCACCGACGATCCGTCGTGCGCCACGGTCACTCTCGCCGGGCGTCGGGACCGTGTACTCGCGGTAGTAGCCGCGGGACCGGTCCGGCAGGATCCCCTCCCTGTTGCCGAAGGTGATGCCGTCGCGGTCGTACGGGAAGGGCCCGCCGACGCGGACCAGCTCGAGCGTCTCGCGGCCCTCCTGCGGCAGCTGCGACTCGGCGATCGTGCCCAGCCCAGAGTCCGGTGTGAAGCCGGACCCCGGTGTGCCCGAAGGGGGTTCCTCCGCCTCGGCCTGCGAGGTCGCCGACGACGCGGCCGAGGTGGTCGACCCGCCCGTCGAGGAGTCGCCGCCACCACCGGCGATGACGATCCAGGCAGCGAGCAGGATCAGCAGGACACCCCCGGCGAGCTGGAGCCGGGTGCGCCAGGTCTTCGACACGGTCAGAGCGCCAGGCCGACGTACTTGGTCTCGAGGTACTCCTCGATGCCCTCGAATCCCCCTTCGCGGCCGAAGCCGGAGTGCTTGACCCCGCCGAAGGGGGCCGAGGGGTTGGAGACGATGCCCTGGTTGATGCCGACCATGCCGAACTCGAGCGCCTCGGCGACCCGGATGGTCCGGGAGGTGTCCTGGGTGAAGACGTAGGCGACGAGGCCGTACTCGGTGGAGTTGGCCAGGCGCACGGCCTCCTCCTCGGTGCTGAAGGTCGTGATCGGGGCGACCGGACCGAAGACCTCCTCGGTGAGCACGCGCGCGCTCGCCGGGACGTCGGTGAGCACGGTCGGCGGGTAGAACCAGCCCTTGCCAGTGGGCACCTCGCCACCGACGAGGGCGCGGGCGCCCTGCGAGAGCGCGTCGTCGACGAGCTCGGCGACGCCGGCGCGCGCCTTCTCGGTGATGAGCGGGCCGACGTCGACCCCCTTCGTCGTGCCCTTGCCCATGGTGAGGGCGCCCATGCGGTCGGCGAGGGCCGCGGCGAAGTCGTCGGCGACCGACTCGTGGACGATGAAACGGTTGGCGGCGGTGCAGGCCTCGCCGATGTTGCGCATCTTGGCGAGCATCGCGCCCTCGACGGCGCGCTCGAGGTCGGCGTCCTCGAAGACGACGAAGGGGGCATTGCCCCCGAGCTCCATCGAGGTGCGCAGCAGCTGCTCGGAGGACTGCTCGACGAGCCTCTTGCCGACGGGCGTGGAGCCGGTGAAGGTCAGCTTGCGCAGTCGCGGGTCGCGGATGATCGGCTCGCTCATCTCGCCGGAGGAGCTCGTCGGCACGACGTTGAGCACACCGGCGGGCAGGCCGACCTCCTCGAGCAGACGGGCCAGGGCGAGCATCGTCAGCGGCGTCTCGTGCGCGGGCTTGACGACGGTCGTGCAGCCGGCGGCGATCGCGGGACCGATCTTGCGGGTGCCCATGGCGAGCGGGAAGTTCCACGGGGTGACGGCGAAGACCGGCCCGACGGGCTGCTTCATCGTCATCAGGCGGGTGCCGCCGCTCGGGGCGACGGCGTAGCGTCCGTGGATGCGCACGGCCTCCTCGGCGAACCAGCGGAAGAACTCGCCGCCGTAGGTCACCTCGCCGCGGGACTCGGCCAGGGGCTTGCCCATCTCGAGGGTCATGAGCATGGCGAAGGTGTCGGCCCGCTCGGTGATGAGCTCGAAGGCCGAACGCAGGATCTCCGAGCGCACCCGCGGCTCGGTCGCCGCCCACTCGGCCTGCGCGGCGACGGCCGCGTCGAGCGCCGCCTTGCCGTCGGCGACGGTCGCGTCGGCGACCTCGACGAGCGTCTTGCCGGTGGCCGGGTCGGTCACGGCGAAGGTGGCGCCGTCACCGGCGTCGCGCCACTTCCCTCCGATGAAGAGCTGGGTGGGTGCGTACTCGAGGGCTGACTTCTGCGTCACGGCTGCCATGGGGGCTACGTTACGACCAACGGCCGCCTTAGGCGACTGGCGCAAATCCTTCGGTTTTGTCACGCTATGGGCGTTGAACTTCCAGATCTCGCCGCCGGAGGCCGCAATGACTGTCATGACCCCCTTCGCCCGGGTGCTCCTCGACCAGGCGCACAGCAGCGCGTGGTCCATCGACCCGGAGCTCGCCGAGCGGATGAACCCCGCCAACCCCGGCGACGCGAGCCTCGCCCGGGCCGCCGCGGTCCTGCGCGAGCGCGGCACCGAGGTCCTGGCCCACACCGACGGTGAGCTGACCCCGGAGGCGCTGGCCGGCGCCGACGTCCTCGTCATCGCCCACCCCGCGGCCGCCTCGAGCGAGCGCGTCGCCGGCGACCTGCCGCCGGTCCTCTCACCCGCCGAGATCACGGCCGTCACCGATCACGTGGCGCAGGGGGGCGGTCTCGTCGTCCTCGGCGAGTGCGACCACGACGCCCACGGCAACAACCTCAACGACCTGCTGGCTCCCTTCGGCCTGGCGATCGCCTCCACGCTCGTCCACGAGCGCGCCGACGGCGGACGCCGCCACCAGGGCAACGCGACCTGGGTCCTCGGCGAGACGAGCGCCGGCCCCGGGCAGGGCGTCATGGCCGGCATCGACGAGCTGTGCTTCTACCGGGCCGGGACCATCGACGTCTCCGGCGCTCCGGGTGCGCGCGTCCTCGCCCGCACCTCCGCCACCGCCCACCCCGCCGCCCAGCCGCTGGCCGTCGCCGTGCAGCACGGCGCCGGACGCGTCGTCGTCCTCGCCGACTCCGACCTCGTCGGCGACGACTCGATCGCGGAGCTCGACCACGAGGAGTTCTGGGTCAACCTCGTGACGTGGGCGGGGAACGGTGGCGCGGCTCTTCGAGGCACGCCCACGCGGAACGTGGCACCCAGCCCGCAGAGCGGACTCGCTCCTCAGGGACCGGGGGTGGGCGCGAGCGAGGCGTGGGTCGCGCTCAAGGCGGCGGTCGAGGAGCTGCGGCTCATGCAGACCAAGGACGGTTCGCTCGCCGACGACGCCGACCGCGAGCGCGCGACGGCCCTCGTCGCCGTCATGGCCGAGCGGATCACCGAGCTCGCGCCGCGCTTCCCGCACGACGCCGACTACCTGGCCGCGCTGCCGGTCGACCTCCAGCGGTGGGTCGACGGCGGCTTCGGGGTGCCCGACTTCCTCGACTCGCTCATGGCCTTCCGCCCCGACCAGCACCGCGTCGACGGCACGCAGCACCTCGCCGTCTTCCCGATGTACACGCAGAACGGCAGCCTCGACCGGGTCTTCGAGGCCGTGCTCTTCGACGTCATGTGGCCGCAGTGGCTCGCCGACGTCGAGGCGACCTACGACAACCCGATGTTCCTGCCGGTCCGCTTCATCGACTTCACCCCCGGCTATGACACCAACTCGGCCGTCCTCTTCCCCGAGACCGTCGCCGTGCGCGAGGTGCCGAAGTTCAGCTGGGGCGCGATCTTCTGCGACCGCGAGGCCGCGCGCTTCCGTCGCGTGACCTCCGCCTCCGCGGAGGTGCTCGGCCTCGACCTGCCGCCCGAGGGCGAGCGGCTCGTCGCCTCGCAGGAGGTCGCCCAGGCGACCTTCGCGATGTGGGACCTCATCCACGACCGCACGCACAGCCACGGAGACCTGCCCTTCGACCCCTTCATGATCAAGCAGCGCATGCCCTTCTGGATGTACGCCCTCGAGGAGCTGCGCTGCGACCTCAACACCTTCCGGCAGAGCGTGACGCTGGCTGAGCAGGGTCACCCCTACGCCCGCGCCGTGCAACTGGCGATCCTCTTCGACCGACTCTTCCGCTTCCCCGTCACCGGCGACCGGGTGCGCAACTACGACGGCCTCGGTGGGCAGCTGCTCTTCGCGTGGCTGCACAAGCGCGGGGCGATGCGCTGGACCGACAACACGCTGACCTTCGACTGGGCGCAGGTCCCGGCCGCAGTCGTCGCCCTGTCCGACGAGGTCGAGACCCTCTACCGCGAGGGCATCGACCGCTCGCGCGTCGGTCACTGGATGGCCGCGCACCAGTTCATCGCCGGCTACGTCGCGCCGCACCCGGCCTCGGCGTGGGCGAAGGGGGCCGAGCACCTGCCCCTCGACGGCCCGCCCAAGGGGCTGACCGATCTCGTCCAGCCCGACGAGTTCCCGCTCAACGTCTTCTACGAGGCGCTGCGCAAGAAGCTCGCGCCGGTCATCGAGGCCACCCGCGGCATCACCGGCACCCTCGACCCCCGCGCGGCGGAGGCCGCCGCGGCTGAGAGGATCCCCGCGTGACCGACACGACCACGCAGGCCGCCCCCTTCGCCCCGATCCACGACCCGTCCGTCCGCGGCTTCGCCAGCGACAACTACGCCGGCATCCACCCGGAGGTGCTCGCTGCGCTCGTCGCGGCCAACGGCGGCCACCAGGTGGCCTACGGCGAGGACGTCTACACGGCGCGTCTGACCGACGTGCTCGCCGAGGTCTTCGGCACGGCGGCGCAGGTCTACCCGGTCTTCAACGGCACGGGAGCCAATGTCCTTGCGCTGCAGGCCTGCACGCCGCGCTGGGGATCAGTCCTCACGACGACCAGCGCGCACATCCACGTCGACGAGGCCGCGGCGCCCGAGCGGGTCGGCGGGCTCAAGGTCAACGTCGTCGACACCCCCGACGGCAAGCTGACCCCGGAGCTCATCCGCGCCTACCCCGCGCGGGTCGGCGACGAGCACTTCGCCCAGGTCGGCGTCGTCTCGATCACCAACTCGACCGAGATCGGCACCGTCTACACGCCGACCGAGATCCGCGCCATCGCCGACGTCGTCCACGACATGGGGTGGGTGCTGCACCTCGACGGCTCCCGCCTGTCCAATGCCGCAGCCGCCCTCGGCGTCGAGCTGCGCGAGCTCACGACCGACGCCGGCGTCGACATCCTCTCCCTCGGCGGGACCAAGATCGGCGCGATGCTCGCCGAGGCGGTCGTCGTCCTCTCCCCCGACCGGGTGACGGGAGCGACCTTCCTGCGGAAGCAGTCGATGCAGCTGGCGAGCAAGATGCGCTTCGTCTCGGCGCAGTTGCTCGCACTCTTCGAGGGCGACCTGTGGCGGCGCAATGCGGAGCACGCCAATGCGATGGCGCGGCGTCTGGCGGAGGGGGTCGCCGGGGTCGAGGGGCTCACCCTGCCCCACGAGGTCGAGGCCAATGCGGTCTTCCCGATCCTCGCGCGCGAGTCGAGCGAGCGCCTCATGGAGTCCTTCCGCTTCTACTTCTGGGACGAGAGGACGGGGCAGGTCCGTTGGATGTGCTCCTGGGACACCACCGAGGGCGATGTCGACGCCTTCGTCGAGGCGGTGCGGGCCGAGCTGAGCCGGTGAGGTTGCTCACAGACCGGGGTTTCTTCAGGTTCTGCTCAGATTCATCTACTACACCTGAAGGGTGGCCCGCCTCCCTCGACTGACCAGCGCACCGGTACTCGCCGGTGCGCTCGTCGTCTTCACCCTCCTAGCGGCCGGGCCGCTCCAGCCGTACGACGAGCGCTTCCAGGGCTACTGGGCCAAGCGGTACACCCCCAACTGGTGGCAGTTCCTCGACCAGGTGCCCAATGCCGTCGCCGGTCAGGCGGTCTGCCTGCCCGTGCTGCTCCTCGTCGCCGTCACGCTCGCCTGGCGGCACCGCACCTGGCACCCGCTCGCGATCGTCGCCGCCGCCGAGATCGGCTTCTACGCCGGCATCGGCGGGTTGAAGGTCCTCCTCGGTCGCTCGGCCCCCATCCACGGCAATGGTGGCGGCTTCTGGGACGGTGGTCCCATCGCCCACGGCTGGTACGGCATCGCCTACCCCTCCGGGCACGCGGCCGAGGCGGTGCTCATCTACGGCGCCGCCGCCTACCTGATCCTCGCCTACGCGGGGCCGGACAACCGTCTGCGGCGGCGACTGACGTGGCTCGTCGGGCTCATCGCCGCCAATGCGATCGTCGTCGCCTTCTACCTCGGCTTCCACTGGCCCACCGACCTCGTCGCGGGGCTGCTCGCCGGCGGTCTCGTGCTGCGACTCATCGTCAACGGCGACCGGGCGCTGCAGCGACGGGGCCTCCCCTTCGGCTGGAGCTACGACCTGCCGGGCCGCCATGGCCGCGAGAGCGAGCCCGAGGCCGCCCCGGCACCGAGCCCGCGGCCCCAGCCGGTGCCCGTGCCGGCGGCGGTCTGGCTGCGCACCTCCCCCTTCGACCTGCCCCGGCCGTCGGTGCAGCACCTGCGCCCGCTCACGGCGCAGTGGTCGGTGCGCACCCCGGGCACACCCACCCACCGCCGCCCCGAGCGCGAGCTCCAGCTCCACTGATCCTGCCCCGCGACCCAGATGGTTGTGTGTTGAACCGGTAGGCCTGGAAGCCGGCAGGCGTTGGTGGGGGCTGCCGGCTCCCCCGGCTACCACTTCAGGACACAACCATCGACGAGATCAGCCGGGGGACCGGTTGGGGGCAGCCGGGTCCCGCTCCTCGAGCCCCCAGGGCGAGCCGTAGCCCTGCGGGGCGGGCGCGGCGAGCAGCTCGAGGAAGGGCCTCGCATCGAAGGCCTCCGGCCCCTTGGCCCCCGCACCCGACCAGACGCCTGTCGCGAGCAGCTCGAGCGCGACGACGGGGTTGATCGCCGTCTGCCACACCACCGCCTGGGCGTCGTAGTCGCGCATCGTCGCCTCGTTGTCCGCCACGTGGTGGAGGTACACGGCCCGGGGCGCGCCGTCCGTGGTGCCGGTGACGAGCACGCCCGCGCACGTCTTGCCGGTCATCCGCGGACCGATCGTCGCCGGGTCGGGCAGCACGGCCGCGACGACATCACGCGGGCTGACCCGCACACCCTTGACGTCCACCGGCTCGGTCGAGTCGAGGCCGAGCTCGTGGAGCACCTTGAGCATCGAGATCATCTGCTCGCCGAGGCCATACTTGAAGGTCACCCGCCCGGCATCGAGCCAGCGCGGCATGAGCAGGACCTCCTCGTGCTCGACGTGGACGCACTCGACCGGCCCGATCCCCTCGGGGAAGTCGAAGACCTCCGGCTCGGCGAAGGGAGGCAGGGTCACGAATCCCGCCTCGACGTCACCGCCGGCCCGCTCGCGCTCCCACACCACCGGCGGGTTGAGGCACTCCTCGATGATCGTCCACATCGAGAAGCCGGGGGCGAAGACCTCGTTGCCGTCGTCGTCGCGGACGACGAGGTTGGCCCCGTCGCGGGTGCCGAGCTCGTCGATCTCGTCGAAGAGCTCGTCGGCCGCGTACCGGGCGAAGACGTCGGACAGTCCCGGCTCGACCCCGATGCCGAGCAGCGCGAGCCGCCCCGCGGCCTCCCACTCCCTCGCGCGCGCCAGCTGCTGGTCACCGAGCTTGACCCCCGGCAGCTCGTACGGCCGCTGCGGGTGCGGGCTCGACAGCGACATCGCCATGTCGAGGTAGTCGGCACCCGCTGCGAGCGCCCCCTCGAAGATCGGCATGACGAACCGGGGGTCGACGGCGTTGAAGACGTGCGTCGCCCCGTGCTCCCGGGCCAGCGCCGTCACGGCCGCCGAGTCGGAGGCGTCGACCTGCGCCGCGACAAATGCTCCGTCACTCCCCCTTCGTGCCGTCGCCGCGGCGACCGTCGCCTCGGCTCGCTCCAGGGAGTAGTCGGCGACCACCCACCGCTCGAAGAAGTCGCGCTCGGCGGCGATCTTGGCCGCCGCGTCACCAACCCCGCCGGCACCGATCATGAGCACGCGCATGAGAGCCTCCCGACTCACTTCGAGGTCCGGCTGCTCGCCACCCGCTGGCCCACCACGACGAGGAGGACCGCGATGACGAAGAGCGAGAAGCCGATGACATTGGCCTGGGCGGGGATGCCGCGCAGGTAGCTGACGTAGACGAACTTCGGGAAGGTGCTCGTGTCACCCGAGACGAAGTTGGTGATGATGAAGTCGTCGAAGCTCAGGCTGAAGGCGAGCATCGCGGCGCCGACGATGCCCGGCAGCACGAGCGGCAGCGTCACCCGCCAGAAGGTCTCGCCCGGCCCGGCGTAGAGGTCCTGGGCGGCCTCCTCCATCCGCGGGTCGAGGCTCTGCAGCCGCGCCCGGACGGTGACGACGACGAAGCTCAGGCAGAACATGATGTGCGCGATGACGATCGTCCAGAAGCCCAGCCGCAGCCCCACCTGGGAGAAGCCCTGCACGAAGATCGTCAGCAGGCTCGCGCCGAGGACGATCTCGGGCGTGGCCATCGGCACGAAGACGAGGACATTGCTCGCGGACTTGCCGCGGAAGCGGTGCCGCACCATGGCGAAGGCGATCATCGTGCCGAGCACGGTCGCGACGAAGGTCGCGAGCAGCCCCACCTGCAACGACGTGGCGAGCGACTCGCAGATGCCGGGGGCGCCGCACGGGTTCTGCCAGTGCTTGAGCGTCGGGCCGGCGTTGGAGTTCCACGTGATGTTGGACTTGCGGTAGTCGTTGAAGCTGAAGACGAAGGTGTAGAGGACCGGCAGGAAGAGGTAGAAGAGCACGAGGAGTGCGGCGATCATCGCGAAGCGGTCACCGAGCCAGCGGGTCACGGTGCGCATCTCAGACCAGCTCCTCGGTGCCGAAACGGCGCACGTAGAAGAAGACGAGCACGAGGATCATCGCCATGAGCGTGAAGCTCAGCGCCGCGGCGGTGTCGTAGCCGCCCGGCACCTTGAAGAACTGGCTCTCGATGACGTTGCCGACCATCTTGGTGCTGCGGTCGGACCCGAGGAGCTCGGCGTTGACGTAGTCGCCGGAGGCGGGGATGAAGGTGAGCAGCGTCCCCGCGAGCACGCCCGGCATCGACATCGGCAGGGTCACCCGCGCGAAGGTCGTCATCCCGCTCGCGTAGAGGTCGCCCCCGGCCTCGATGACCCGCGGGTCGGCGCGCTCGAGCGAGGCGTAGATCGGCAGGACCATGAAGGGCAGGAAGTTGTAGGTCAGGCCCGCGACGACCGCCACCCATGTCTCGGTGATCCGTCCGCCCGGCAGCAGGTGCAGCGTCGTGAGCACGCTGGCGACGACCCCGTCGTCGGCGAGGATCTGGCGCCACGCGATCGTGCGCAGGATGAAGGAGGTGAAGAAGGGCGCGATGACGCAGATGAGCATCACCGGGCGCCACCGCCCCGCCTTGAAGGCCATCGCGTAGGCGAGCGGGTAGGCCAGGACGAAGGCGAAGAAGGTCGCCAGGGCCCCGAAGAGCAGCGAGCGCAGCATGTGCGGCCAGAACTCGACGAGCGCGTCGACGTAGTTGGAGAAGTTGACGTCGCGGTAGTAGTAGCCGGGCGCCCCGGGGTAGTCGCTCTGCAGCGAGACGGTGAAGAGCTGCACGACGGGCACGACGAAGAAGACGACGAGCCAGAGCACGCCGGGCAGGAGCAGCAGGTAGGCGATCCGGCGCGAGCGCCGGCCCTCGACGGCGTCGGGATCCGTTGCCGCCGAAGGGGGTCCGCCCGCAGTCGCGGTGGTCACGCCCTCTCCCCCGCGGTGGCGACGAAGGCCTTGTCCTGCGCTCCCTCGGGCAGGTCGTCGGCGGCGACGACGAAGGCGTGGGCGGGGTTCCACGACAGCCACACCTCGTCGCCGGGACGGGTCGCCTGCGGCTCGACGTCGAGGTTCTGCTCGTAGACCGACCAGGTACCCCCGGAGGGGACGGTGACGAGGTACTGCGTCGCGACACCGGTGAAGGAGACGTCGGTGACCGTCGCCCGCACGTCGCTCCCGGCCGCCTCGGGCCGAAGGGTGTGCAGCCGCACCTTTTCGGGCCGGACACCGAAGAGCACCCGCCCCTCGGTGACCGCGGCCCGGGCACCGGGCACCCGCACCGTGGTCCCGGCCGCGTCGGCGACGAGGTGGTCCCCGTCGCGGCCCGTGACGGTGGCGGGCACTAGGTTGGACTGCCCGACGAAGCCGGCGACGAAGGCCGTGCCCGGCAGGTCGTAGAGCTCCTCGGGGGCACCCATCTGCTCGATCCGCCCGCCGTTCATCACCGCGACGGTGTCGGCCATCGTCATGGCCTCCTCCTGGTCGTGGGTGACGTGGATGAAGGTCAGGCCGACCTCGGTCTGGATCCGCTTGAGCTCGACCTGCATCTGCCGCCGCAGCTTCAGGTCGAGCGCGCCGAGCGGCTCGTCGAGCAGGAGCACCTCGGGCCGGTTGACGATCGCCCGGGCCAGCGCCACCCGCTGCTGCTGGCCGCCCGACAGCTGGGCCGGGCGACGCCCGCCGAGGTGGGCCATCTGGACGAGCTCGAGCGCCTCGTCGGCGAGACGGGTCGCTGCGCTCTCCCCGCGGCGCTTCGGCCCGAAGGCGACGTTGTCGCGGATGCTCAGGTGCGGGAAGAGGGCATAGCTCTGGAAGACGGTGTTGACCGGGCGCTCGTAGGGGCGCGAGCCGGTGAGGTCGGTGTCGCCGATGAGCACCCTTCCGGCAGAAGGCTGCTCGAGCCCTGCCACCATCCGCAGGGTCGTCGTCTTGCCGCACCCGGATGGGCCGAGGAGGGCGAAGAAGGAACCCCGGGGAACCCGCAGGTCGAGGTCGTCGACGGCGGTGAAGTCGCCGAAGGTCTTGGTCACCGACGACAGGACGAGGTCGCCCTTCGCCTCGCGGACACCGCCGGCACCGGATCGTGAGAACAGGCCCATCAGTTGCCCACCGCCTTCGCCCACAGCGCGCTGTAGTCCGCGTCCTCCTGGGAGGACAGTGCCCTGAAGCCGACGATGTCGTGGTCGGCGATGTAGTCCTCGCTCGGGAAGATGAAGGGCGACTCCGCGAGGTCGGGGTCGATCTTTTCCATCTCCGCCCGGGCGCCCTCGACGGGGCAGATGTAGTTGACCCACGCGGCGACCTCGGCGGCCACCTTGGGGTCGTAGTAGTAGTCCATGACCTGCTGGGCATTGCGCCGGTGGTGGCTCGTGATCGGCACCATGAGGTTGTCGCTCCAGAGCATCCCGCCGGACTCGGGGATGACGAACTCCCAGTCGTCGTCCTCGGTCTCGGCCCGCAGGACGAAGAGGTCACCGGACCAGACGATGCCGGCCACGGCATTGCCGCTCTTGAGGTCGTTGAGATAGCTGTTGCCCTTGACCCGGCGGATGTAGCCCTCGGTGAGGCGCTTGTCGACCTCACCAATCGCCGCCTCGAAGGCGGCCTGATCGAAGTCACCGGAGGGGTCGACGCCCTGCGACTGCATGATCAGGCCGAGGGTGTCGCGGAACTCGCTGAGCACCGAGATGCGGCCCTTGAGGTCGTCGGCCCACAGGTCCTCGATCGCCTTGAGCTCCCGGCCGACCTTGCCCTTGTGGTAGCCGATGCCGGCGAAGCCGGACTGCCAGGTCAGGGAGTACTGCCGCCCGGGGTCGAAGGAGACGTCCTTGAGCGGGGCCAGGAGGTTGCTCGCATTGGGCATCTGGATCAGCTCGAGCGGCTGGCACAGCCCCTCGCGGATGATCCGGTTGGCCATCCAGTCGGTGAAGGTGAAAATGTCGCGGTTGATGTCCTGCTTGGCCCGCAGCTGCGGCGCGATCTTGTTGAAGTAGGTGTCGTTGTCGTCGACGTCCTCGGTGTAGGAGACCTTGATGCCGGTCTGCTTCTCGAAGGCGGTGAGCGTCGGGTAGGTCTTGCCCGCGTCGTCCATGTCGAGGTAGGCGGTCCAGTTGGCCCACCGCACCGTCTTCTCCCGCTCGGACCGGTCCTCGGGCAGGTCGAGCTCGGCGACGCCGCCGGCCGGCGGCTCGGGCGGGGCGCACCCTGCGAGGAGGGAGGCCCCGAGCCCGAGGGCGCCGGCCCCGAGCATCGTGCGTCGGCTCGGCTGGAAGGAGCCGCGCGAGCGGGCCGAGGCCTGCGCGGCCCGGATCAGCGCGGCGGTTCTGGGGTCGGCAGGTCGCCGGAGGCGGTCCATCTCGGACCTCGCTTCCGTGAGGAGGGACGAAGGGGGTGTGCCGCCGGCGAGGAGCCGGTCAGCTCTCGATGTTGGCCATGACGTGCTTGACCCGGGTGTAGTCCTCGAAGCCGTACATCGACAGGTCCTTGCCGTAGCCGGACTTCTTGAAGCCGCCGTGCGGCATCTCGGCGACGAGCGGGATGTGGGTGTTGATCCAGACGCAGCCGAAGTCGAGGCGCTTGCTCATGCGCATCGCGCGCCCGAAGTCCTTGGTCCACACCGACGACGCCAGGCCGTACTCGACGCCGTTGGCCCAAGCGACGGCCTGGTCCTCGTCGGTGAATCGCTGGACGGTGATGACCGGGCCGAAGATCTCGTCCTGGATCGCCTCGTCGTCCTGCTGCAGGCCGGAGACGACGGTGGGCGCGTAGAAGAAGCCCTCGCCCATCGCGGTGAGTCGCTCGCCGCCCTGCGCGAGGTTGGCATGGTCGGGCAGCCGGTCGATGAAGCCGGCGACCTTGGCCAGCTGGTTGCTGTTGTTGACCGGGCCGAGGAGCGCGTCGGAGTCGTCGGGCATGCCGACCTTGGCGTTGTCGCGGGCGTACTCGGCCAGGGCGGCGACGAAGTCGTCGTGGATGCCGGGGGCGGCGAGCACGCGGGTCGCGGCGGTGCAGTCCTGGCCGGCGTTGAAGTAGCCGGCCGTGGCGATGCCCTCGACCGCGGCCTCGATGTCGGCGTCATCGAAGACGACGACCGGCGCCTTGCCGCCGAGCTCGAGGTGGGCCCGCTTGAGGTTGCGCGCCGCGGAGGCGGCGACCTCGACACCGGCACGCACCGAGCCGGTGATCGCGACGAGGCCGGGGGTGTCGTGCTCGACGACCATGCGGCCAGTGTCGCGGTCACCGGTGATGACGTTGAAGGTGCCGGCGGGAAGGAACTCGCTGGCGACCTCTGCCATGAGCAGGGTGGTCTCGGGCGTGGTGTCGCTCGGCTTGAGGACGATCGAGTTGCCGGCCGCCAGCGCGGGGCCGATCTTCCACGCGGCCATCATCATCGGGTAGTTCCACGGGGTCACCTGGCCGACGACGCCGATGGGCTCGCGGCGGATCCAGCTCGTGTGGCCGGCCATGTACTCGGCGGAGGCGCGGCCCTCGAGCACGCGGGCGGCACCGGCGAAGAAGCGCAGCTGGTCGCACATGACCGGCACCTCCTCGATGGCGGTGAGGGCGTGCGGCTTGCCGGTGTTCTCCCCTTCGATCCGGATGAGGTCCTCGGCGCGGGACTCGAGGGCATCGGCGAACTTGAGCAGCGCACTCTGCCGCTCGCCCGGCGTCGCCTCGGACCACTTGGCGAAGCCGGACTCGGCGCTGGCGTAGGCGGCGTCGACATCGGCCTGCGTGGAGACGGGGGCGTGGGCAACGACCTGCCCGGTCGCGGGGTTGACCAGGTCGATGCTCGCATCGCCGGTGGCGTCGACGTACTCGCCACCGATGAAGTTGCGCAGGGTCCGGGGCTGGGTCACGACTGGGGTCCTTCCGATCGGGAATGTGACCCAGACGATAGTGCGCCGTCGACGAAATCGACAGTCTCTCGCACTCACATTTGTGAAAACATCAGCGATCACCCGTGTTTCGTGCGGATTTCGTCGTGCTCGGCTTGCCATGCGACCGGGATCGCGCCACCATGGCGACATGTCCTCCCCGGTCCACCTCGACGAGATGAGCAAGCAAATCATCGAGCACCTCCAGGAGGACGGACGCCAGTCCTACGCGACGATCGGCCGGGCCGTCGGCCTCTCCGAGGCCGCGGTGCGCCAGCGCGTCCAGCGCCTGCTGGACGCCGAGGTCATGCAGATCGTCGCGGTGACCGATCCCCTGCAGGTGGGCTTCCACCGTCAGGCGATGATCGGCATCACCGTCGACGGTGACCTGCGCCCCGTCGGCGACGCGCTCGCCGACATGCCCGAGGTGTCCTACGTCGTCACCACCGCCGGCAGCTTCGACATCCTCGCCGAGATCGTCTGCGAGGACGACGACGAGCTGCTCACCCTGCTCACCGAGCGCATCCGCACCCTGCCGGGCGTGCGCTCGACCGAGACCTTCGTCTATCTCAAGCTCAACAAGCAGCACTACAACTGGGGGACCAGATGACCCAACCGACCACCACCGCTCTCGGCACCGACATGCAGCAGGCGGCCCGCGACCACCTGTGGATGCACTTCAGCCGCCACTCCGTCTACGAGGAGGGCGGGCGCGTCCCGACGATCGTCCGCGGCGAGGGCCACAAGATCTGGGACGACCAGGGGCGCGAGTACATCGACGGCCTCGCCGGCCTCTTCGTCGTCCAGGTCGGTCACGGGCGCACCGAGCTCGCCGAGACCGCGCTCAAGCAGGCCGAAAAACTGGCCTTCTTCCCCATCTGGTCCTACGCCCACCCGGCAGCGATCGAGCTCGCCGAGCGTCTCGCTGCGGGTGCCCCCGGCGACCTCAACCGGGTCTTCTTCACCACCGGCGGCGGCGAGGCCGTCGAGTCCGCGTGGAAGCTGGCCAAGCAGTACTTCAAGCTCACCGGCAAGCCGAAGAAGCACAAGGTCATCTCCCGCTCCATCGCCTACCACGGCACCCCCCACGGCGCCCTGTCGATCACCGGCCTGCCGCCGCTCAAGGAGGACTTCGAGCCGCTCGTGCCTGGTGCCCACAAGGTGCCCAACACCAACATCTACCGCGCCTCCGAGGACCTGCGCGACGACCCCAAGGCCTTCGGCCGCTGGGCCGCCGACCGGATCGCCGAGGCGATCGAGTTCGAGGGTCCCGACACCGTCGCCGCCGTCTTCCTCGAGCCGGTGCAAAATGCCGGCGGCTGCTTCCCGCCGCCCCCCGGCTACTTCGAGCGGGTGCGCGAGATCTGCGACGAGTACGACGTGCTGCTCGTCTCCGACGAGGTCATCTGCGCCTTCGGCCGCATCGGCTCGATGTTCGCCTGCGAGGACTTCGGCTACACGCCCGACATCATCACCTGCGCGAAGGGGATGACCTCCGGCTACTCCCCCATCGGCGCGATGATCGCGAGCGACCGGCTCTTCGAGCCGTACAAGAGCGGGACCAACAGCTTCGCCCACGGTTACACCTTCGGTGGTCACCCGGTGAGCGCGGCCGTCGCCCTGGCCAACCTCGACATCTTCGAGCGCGAGGGGCTCAACGACCACGTGAAGGAAAATGCCCCGGCCTTCCGCCGCACCCTCGAGCGGCTGCTCGACCTGCCGATCGTCGGCGACGTGCGCGGCGAGGGCTACTTCTACGGGATCGAGCTGGTCAAGGACAAGGCGACCCGCGAGACCTTCGACGCCGCCGAGTCCGAGTCGATGCTGCGCGGTTACCTGTCCAAGGCGCTCTTCGACGCGGGCCTGTACTGCCGCGCCGACGACCGCGGCGACCCGGTCGTCCAGCTCGCTCCCCCGCTGACGGTCGGCCAGGCCGAGTTCGACGACATCGAGCAGCGGCTGCGCACGGTCCTCACCGAGGCACCCAACCACCTCTGACCTCCCTTCGCCCGCCCCTCCCTGCGCATTTCCCTAGGGAAATGCACACCCCGGCCGCATTTCCCTAGGGAGATGCGGCTCCGGCGGTCATTTCCCTAGGGAAATGCGGATTTCCGGCGGCGGGCGAGCAGCGGCGGGCCCGCCCCCTGTCGGTCCCTGAGGAGGTCGCGCAGCGACCGTCTCGAAGGGCTGACGAAGGGAGCGGACCCGCCGCTGTCGTGGGGTCGCCGATCAGCCGGCAGCCACCTGGAGCAGACCCCCGGTCGTGCCGGAGGGGGCATCGCCGATGACGTCGACGGCGCTGTCCTGCAGACCGCTCGTGATGGCGTCGGGCGTCGCACCCGGGTTGGCCTCGAGGTAGAGCGAGGCCGCGCCCGCGACGTGCGGGCTGGCCATCGAGGTGCCGCTGTAGGTGTCGGTACCGCCACCGGGCACGGTCGACTCGATGTCCTGGCCCGGGGCATAGCCCTCGACGACCGACCCGTAGTTGGAGAAGTCGGCGTTGCCGTCCCCGTCGGTCGAGGCGGCGGTCGTGAAGACCCCGTCCGCGCTCGCCGGGGAGACGTTGGCCGCGTCCTGCGACTCGTTGCCCGCCGCCACCGAGGTGAAGACGCCGCTGTCGACGAGGCCGCTGGCCGCGTTGTCCAGCGCCGGGTCCTTGGACCCGCCGAGCGACATGTTGGCGACGGAGGGACCGTCAGCCTGCTGCGCGACCCAGTCCATAGCCTCGATGATCCCGGCCGACGAGCCGCTGCCGCTGTCGTCGAGCACCTTGACCCCCACGAGGTCGACGCCCGGGGCGACACCGTAGCTCTCGCTGCCGATCGTGCCGGCGACGTGCGTGCCGTGGCCCTGACGGTCGAGGCCGTCCCCGCCGGTCACGTCGAAGCCGACGGACGCCCGGCCACCGAACTCGGTGTGGTCGGGGTCGATGCCGGTGTCGAGGATGTAGGCGGTGACGCCGGCACCCGTCCCCGCCGGCTCGTAGCTGCCGTCGAGGGGCAGCGCCGGGTCGTCGATGCGGTCCAGACCCCACGGGGTGTCGGCCGCGGCCTGCCCCTCGGAGGGGTCGACGCGGATGCTCATGTTTTCCGAGACGGCCGCGACGTCCGCGTCGGCGCGCACGTCGTGGAGCTGCTGCGGTGTGAGCCGTGCGGAGAAGCCGTCCATGACCTCGGTGTAGACGTGCGTCGGGGTCACGCCGAGGGAGGAGGCGACAGCCCGCGCGTCCTCGCCCTCGTCGAGCGTGACGACGTAGGTCGTCTCCCCCTGCATCTCCAGCGCTGCGTCACCGTGCGTGGTGAGCGGGGCGAGGTCCTCGCCGTGGGCCTGGGCTGCGAAGGGGGTCACCGCCAGCAGGAGTGCCGCCGAGGAGACGACAACACTGGCGCTCTTCGTCGAGTACTTCATGGGTTCCTTTCGTCTGCCGTCCCGGATCTCGGAGCGGCTGCTGCTGGACACTACGAGTGGCTCACGGGGGTGTCCACGGCTCGAGATCGACCCCTCCCTGGCGTCAACGAACGGTAAGAACCGGTGCGAGAGAGGCGATCTGCCGCGGATCCTGCGGCGGCCGGGCCCAGTCGCCGCAGGCCATCACCCACCCTCCGGAGCCCGATTTCCGGAGAGAATCCATACCGATCCCCGACGCCCCCGACACCCGCGGCTAGGTTGGGCGGCATGACGAGGGAGACCCGCCACCACCCCCTGCGGGACGTGCTCGGACGCCGTCCGGGCGACCCCGCCTTCCGCGAGGTCCACGACGAAGGGGGTCTGCGTCGCCTCATCGGAGCGGGCACCCCGCTCGCGGGCTGGCGCCTGCAGGGCCTGGACCTCGAGCCCCACGCGGAGCACCTCTCCCGGGCCGACGTGCGCGGTCTGGTCGTGCTCGGCGGTCAGGTCCCCGACGCGCTGGCCCGCGACCTCGTCGCGCGCGGCGCGGTCATCATCCCGCCCGACCCCACCTGCCCGGTCGAGGCCTTCCGCTCGCGGCTGTACACCCCCTTCGACCTCTACGACGGCATCGCCGAGCACGGCTACGCCAGCACCGTCGACGCCCGCGCCTACGCGTGGAGCCGTGAGGCGCGGACCCAGCACGATGCGTGGGCGACGCTGCTGCGGGCGGTGCACGACGACGCGGTGCAGGACGCCCTCGTCGAGGCGCTCCACGGTCGCGACGTCGTCGGCGTCATGGGCGGGCACGCGCTGGAGCGTGGGAGCAGCGACTACGCCGACGCCGCCCGGCTGGGCCACGCACTCGCCGCGAGCGGGCGCGTCGTGCTGACCGGCGGCGGGCCGGGAGCCATGGAGGCGGCCAACCTCGGCGCGCTCGCCCCGACCCCCGACGCGGTCGACGCGGCGTTGGGCCGGCTGGCCGCGGTGTCGAGCTTCCGCCCGTCGGTCGAGGCCTGGGCAGAGCTCGCGCTGCGGGTGCGCGACGACCTCGGGGCCGCGCCGGGTCGGGCCCGCAGCTACGGCATCCCGACGTGGTTCTACGGCCACGAGCCGCCCAATGTCTTCTGCGACGGCATCGCCAAGTACTTCTCCAACGCGCTGCGCGAGGACGTGCTGCTCGCCCAGAGCAGCGGCGGGCTCGTCGTGCTGCCCGGCGCAGCCGGGACCGTGCAGGAGATCTTCCAGGCCTGCACGCCGCTGTACTACGCGCCCGAGGGCGAGACGCTGCCGCCGCTCGTGCTGGTCGGCCTCGAGCACTGGACCGAGACCGTCCCCGTCTGGCCCGCCCTGCGCGCGCTGGGGACCGGACGGCCCCTCGGCGAGGTGCTGCACCTCGCCGAGACCCCCGAGGAGGCCGCCGCGCTGCTCGCCGCCTGAGGAGCCACCGCCCCAGTGCACATTTCCCTAGGGAAATACGGAACCCGTGCGCATTTCCCTAGGGAAATACGGCCCCCGCGCGCATTTCCCTAGGGAAATACGGCCCCCGTGCGCATTTCCCTAGGGAAATGCGCACGGGGGTGCGGTCAGTCGAAGACGATGGTGCGCCGGCCGCGCAGGACGACCCGGCGCTCGACGTGCCAGCGCAGGGCGCGGGCAAAGGCCATCGCCTCGAGCTCGGCGCCGGTGGCGGCGAGCTGGGCGGGGCTCATCCGGTGGTCGACCCGCCGGAAGTCCTGCTCGATGATCGGGCCCTCGTCGAGGTCGGAGGTCACGTAGTGGGCGGTGGCGCCGATGACCTTGACCCCACGCTCGTGTGCCTGCGAGTAGGGCCGCGCCCCCTTGAAGGAGGGCAGCAGCGAGTGGTGGATGTTGATGACCCGGCCCGGGAAGTCGGCGCACATGTCCTCGGAGAGCACCTGCATGTAGCGCGCGAGCGCGACCGTCTCGATCCGCTCGGCTGCGATGATCTCGCGCAGCCGTGCCTCGGCCTGGGGCTTGGTCTCCCGGGTCACCGGGACGTGGTGGAAGGGGATGCCGTGCCACTCGACCTCGGCCCGGAAGTCCTCATGGTTGGACACGACGGCCGGCACGACGACATTGAGCTGGCCGGTGCGCACCCGGAAGAGCAGGTCGTTGAGCACGTGGCCCTGCCGGCTGACCATGATGAGCAGCCGGTGCGGCTCCTGCGGGTCGTGCACGTCGACGTCGGCGCCGAGCTCGGTGACGAGCCGCTGGCGCTCGGCCTCGAGCCGGTCGGCGTCGATCGGGGTGTCGGCCTGCAGGTGCATCCGCAGGTGGAACTCCCCTGTCGACGGGTCGCCGAACTGCTGGCTGTCGAGGATGTTGAGGTCCAGCCCGACCATGGCGCCGGTCACGGCGTGGACGATGCCGCGCCGGTCGGGCCCGTTGAGGGTCAGGACGATCTCGCGGCCGAGGCCGCGGTCAATGGGCGCGCTCATTCGGCACCCGAGGTGGCCGCCGCGAGCTGCCCGCAGGCACCGTCGATGTCGCTGCCGCGGGTGTCGCGCACCGTCGTCGGGATGCCGTGTGCCCGCAGCCGCTCGACGAACTGCTGCTCGACGCCGCGCCGCGACGCGGTCCACTTCGAGCCCGGGGTCGGGTTGAGCGGGATCGGGTTGACGTGGACCCAGCCCTTGCCGCGCTCCGTGAGCTTCTTGCCGAGCAGGTCGGCGCGCCAGGCCTGGTCGTTGATGTCGCGGATCAGGGCGTACTCGATGCTCACCCGGCGGCCGGTCCGCAGGTAGTAGCGGTGGGCGGCGTCGATCGCCTCGTCGACCTTGAATCGGGTGTTGATCGGCACGAGCTCGTCGCGCAGCTCGTCGTCGGGAGCATGCAGCGACAGGGCGAGCGTCACGGGGATGCCCTCCTCGGTGAGCCGGTCGATACCGGTCACGAGCCCGACCGACGACATCGTGATGCCGCGGGCGCTCATGCCCAGCCCCTCCGGCGAGGGGTCGACCATGCGGCGGATCGCGCCGATCGCCGCCTTGTAGTTGGCCAGGGCCTCCCCCATGCCCATGAAGACGACATTGGTGACCCGACGCCCCCCGGACGAAGGGAGCGACTCCCCCTCGTCATCGGCCTCGGCCCCGAGCGCGGCCCCGGCGTCGTCGCCGAGCGACAGGTCGCCCGCCTCGGCGAGCATCCGGTTGGCCGCGACGACCTGGTCGACGATCTCGGCGGTCGACATGTTGCGGGTCAGACCCTCCTGACCAGTGGCACAGAAGGGGCAGTTCATGCCGCAGCCGGCCTGGCTGGAGATGCAGATCGTCGCCCGGCGCGGGTAGCGCATGAGCACCGACTCGACGAGCGCGCCGTCGTGCAGGCGCCACACCGACTTCAGGGTCGCGCCCCGGTCGGCGGTGATCGTGCGCACCGGCGTCAGCAGACGCGGGAGCATCGCCGTGACGAGCTCCTCGCGCGCCGTCTTGGGCAGGTCGCTCATCTGCCCGGGGTCGTCGGTGTGGTGGGTGAAGTAGTGCGTCGACAACTGCTTGGCGCGGAAGCCGGGTAGGCCGAGTTCCTTGGCCCACTCGACGCGACCGGCGAGGTCGAGGTCGGCGAGATGGCGCGGCGGCTTGCCGCGCCGGGGCGCGGTCATGGTCAGCTGGCCGGGCGCCGGTCGGGCGGTCGAGGGTGTGGGCAGATCGGTCATCGCCCCCAGTCTCTCAGGTCAGGAGCGTGCCCCGCCAAAGCTGCCCGCCGCGGGATCGGCGGCGTCCCGCCCTTCGCCCTCGCCGTGGGCCGCCTCGTCGGGCGCCGGGGACTCGTCCGGCCCGGAGAGGGCGCCGACGAGGGCGACGTGCACGGCCTCGGCACTACCGATGCTCGGCTCGTCGACGAGGTGGTACCACTCCTGAGCACCCTCGTAGCGGATGCGGTTCGCGACCCGGCCGTCGCGCTCGGTCGTCTCGAGCTCGACGCGACCGGTGGTCGTGCCGACCTCACGGGTGGCGACGCCGGCGCGGGTGGTGAAGGTGCTCGTGGGCACGATGGTCTCCTCAGCAGCTCTCGAGTCGGGTGCTCAGCGCCGTCTTCTCCGCGGACTGCAGGGCCAGGCCCCAGCGGTACTTCGTCGCCACCCACATCTTCGCGTAGGTGCACTGGTAGGCGGTGCGAGTGGGCCACCACGACGAGGGGTCCTGGTCCCCCTTCGACCGGTTGGACGAGGCCGAGACCGCGATGAGCTGCGGACATCGAGGTCGTTGGCGAAGTCCTCGCGCTCCTGGGCCGACCACGAGTCCGCGCCCGAGCGCCAGGCCTCGGCGAGCGGGACGACGTGGTCGATGTCGAGGTCGCTGCCGTCGGTGAAGGACGCGCCGTCGTACTCGCTGTACCAGTCCCCCGACGGCACCCGACCGCCAAGGACCCGCCATGCGCCTGCGCGCCACCTGCTCCCTCCTCGCCGCCACCTCGCTCGTGCT
This sequence comes from Janibacter hoylei PVAS-1, assembly GCF_004025845.1. NCBI lineage: Bacteria > Bacillati > Actinomycetota > Actinomycetes > Micrococcales > Intrasporangiaceae > Janibacter > Janibacter hoylei. The sequence continues at coordinate 149,831 of NZ_PIPF01000013.1, read as the reverse complement.
GGCGCCGGCGGCGTCGGCCACCGCCGCACCTCCCGGCATCCCGTCCACGGCCACCGCGATCAGCCAGCTCGACGCCCTCGGGGCACGAGCGACGCTAGGGCGACCTGTGGGACCGCGGGTGAACACGCGATCAGGCCCGGCCGGGGGCCTCGTCAGGGATCTACCAGATCAGTGGGGCGCGATGACCCGCAGCGCCACCCACACGAGCGGCACGACGAGCACGAGCGAGTCGAGCCGGTCCATCAGGCCGCCGTGGCCCGGGATGATGTTGGACATGTCCTTGATCCCGAGGTTGCGCTTGAGGCTGGACTCGATGAGGTCACCGATCGTCGCGACCGGGGCGACGAGGGCGCCGAGCACGGCACCCTGCCACCAGGGACCGTCGAGGGTGAGCGGGATCGCGATCGCCCCGACGAGCGCGCACGAGATGACCGACCCGGCGAAACCCTCCCAGGACTTCTTCGGGGACAGCTTCGGCGCCATCGGGTGCTTGCCGAGCAGGACCCCGAAGGCATAGCCGCCGATGTCGGAGGCGATGGTGATGATGATGAAGACGAAGATCCGCCACTGCCCCTGCGGCTCGGCGAGCATCATCGCGGCGAAGCCGGCCAGGAGGCACGGGTAGAGCAGGATCAGCGCGCCCGCGCCGACGTCACGCACGGCCCCGGCGAGCCCGTCGGCCACCCGCCACACGAGCGTGGCCACGAGCGTGAGCGCCGCCGCGAAGACGAGCGCCTCGGCCCCACGGACGTAGGCGGCGACGATCATGCTCACCGCACCGATGGCCACCGGGGCGAAGGGGGCGAAGAGCCCCCCTTCGCTCAGGGCCTGCCGCATCTCCCAGACCGCGATGACCATGGCGACGCAGATGACGACGACGAAGGCCACCGGGTGCGCCACCAGGGCGCCGGCCGCGCCGGCGCCGAGGACGACGCCAGAGGCGATGGCGACGGGCAGGTTGCGACCCGCCCGGCTCGACGGACCTGCGGCGGCGGGCGCAGCCGCCCTGATGGCGCGCCGGGTGGCGGGCTGGGGTTCGGTCACATCAGACCTCGGAGAGCTCGGCTTCCTTGGCCTTGAGGAGGGTGTCGACGGTCTCGACGTACTTCTTCGTCAGGGCGTCGAGGTCCTTTTCACCGCGGGTGCCCTCGTCCTCGCCGACCTCGCCGTCCTTGACGAGCTTGTCGATCGTGTCCTTGGCGGCGCGACGGACGTGGCGGATCGAGACCTTGGCGTCCTCGCCCTGCGAGTGGGCCAGCTTGATGTACTCCTTGCGACGCTCGGCGGTCAGCTCGGGCATCGTCACCCGGATGACGGTGCCGTCGTTGCTCGGGTTGGCGCCGAGGTCGGAGTCGCGCAGGGCACTCTCGATCGCGCCCATCGAAGACTTGTCGAAGGGGGTGATGAGCAGGGTGCGGGCCTCGGGGGTCTGGAAGGAGGCCAGCTGCTGCAGCGGCGTCGGGGACCCGTAGTAGTCGACCATGACCCCGCTGAAGAGGCCCGGGTTGACGCGACCGGTGCGGATGCCGGCGAAGTTGTCCTTGGCCACCTCGATGGCCTTGCCCATCTTGTCCTCGGCCTCGAGCAGTGCGTCCTCGATCATGTGCGTCCGTCTCCTTCTCCGGCCCCGGGGGCCTCGCGTGCGGCTGGGCCGCGGTGGTCTGGGGTCAGTCTCTCACTCAGGCCGTGACGACGGTGCCGATGGGCTCGCCGAGCAGGGCGCGGGTGACATTGCCCGGACCCTCCATGCCGAAGACGACCATCGGGAGGCGGTTTTCGCGGCAGAGGCTGAAGGCCGCGGCGTCGACGACCTTGAGGTTCTGCTGGATGGCCTCCTCGTAGGTCACCCGGTCGAGCTTGCGGGCGTCCGGGTTGGTCCGCGGGTCGGAGTCGTAGACCCCGTCGACGCCGTTCTTGGACATGAGCACCGCGTCGCACTTGATCTCCAGGGCGCGCTGGGCGCTCACCGTGTCGGTGGAGAAGAAGGGCATGCCGGCCCCCGCACCGAAGATGACGACTCGGCCCTTTTCGAGGTGGCGGATCGCCCGGCGCGGGATGTAGGCCTCGGCGACCTGACCCATGGTGATGGCCGTCTGCACGCGGGTGTCGACGCCGGCGTGCTCGAGGAAGTCCTGCAGCGCCAGGCAGTTCATCACCGTGCCGAGCATGCCCATGTAGTCGGCGCGGCTGCGGTCCATGCCCTGCTCCTGCAGCTCGGCGCCGCGGAAGAAGTTGCCACCCCCGACGACGATCGCGACCTGGATGCCCTCACGGACGGCCACGGCGATCTGTTCGGCGATCCCCCGCACGACGTCGGGGCTCAGCCCGACCTTGCCGCCACCGAAGGCTTCACCGGAGAGCTTGAGGAGGACCCTGCGGTCGGCCTGGGGGGTGGTCTGCTCGGTCACGTGGTGCTCCCTGGGTCGCGTGCGGGTTCGCCCGATCCTTCCACAGGTCCGGCCCCACCGAGGAACTCACCCGAGTCGCACGGGCTGCTTGACATGTGCTCTCCACTTGTCAAGTGACCGCGGGGTCACTAGCGTCGTCCGCACCTTGGCCGGCGCCACCGCCGACCACCCCCTGCGGGTCGTGCTCGAGGCGCTCCGCCCGCCCGCCTGAGCACCTATCCTTGCCCGTCGTGAGCACCGCACCCGCCGACCGGTCGGCCCCCGTCACCGTCTCGATCACCCGTACCGTCCGCCCCGAGGACGAAGCCCTCATGCAGGTCTGGGCCGACGCGGGCACCAACCTCGCCCGGCGCTTCCCCGGCTTCCTCGGCTCGGGCTGGGTGCGCCCTTCGCCCGGGTCCGAGCAGTGGCACATGCTCTACCGCTTCGCCGATGCCGACGCCCTCGAGCACTGGCAGCAGTCCCACGAGCGGGCCCGCTGGCTCGGCGCCGCCACCCGCCTCGTCGAGACGACCCGGATGGAGTCGCGCACCGGCATCGAGGGGTGGTTCGACGAGCCGCACGAGGTGACCGGCGGCGACATCGCCCCGCCCGCCCCGCCGCGGTGGAAGCAGATGGTCGTCATCTTCTGCGCCTTCTTCCCCACGAGCCTGGTGCTCACCTACGTGCTCGCCGTGGTGACCGAGGGGTGGCCGGCCTGGGGCCGCGTGCTGCTCACCTGCGCCATCGCCATCCCGTGGATGACGTACGTCTTCCTCCCCTTCGTCACACGGCTCTTCCTGCCGTGGACCCAGCCGCGGCGCTCGCCGTGATCTGGCGACGAGCATGACGAAGGGCGCCGCCCCCGGATGGGGTGCGGCGCCCTTCGGCGTGGTGCGGGGTTCGTCAGGAACCGACGCGGAAGCGCGCGAACTGCGTGGCGCTCGCACCGGCCTCCTCGAGGACCTTGCCGACGGACTTCTTGGAGTCCTTGGCGAAGGGCTGGTCGAGCAGGACGTTTTCCTTGAAGAAGCCGTTGACCCGGCCCTCGACGATCTTGGGCAGGGCAGCCTCGGGCTTGCCCTCCTCCTTGGCCGTCTCCTCGGCGATGCGACGCTCGTTGGCGACGACGTCGGCGTCGATCTCGTCGCGGGTGAGGACGTTGGGGCTGAACGCGGCGATGTGCATCGCGACGTCACGGGCCACCTGGTCGTCGCCACCCTCGGTGCCCAGGAGGACACCGATCTGGGCCGGCAGGTCAGGGCTGGTCTTGTGCAGGTACGCCGAGACGTTGGGGGCCTCGACGCGGGCGACCCGCTTGACCTCGATCTTCTCGCCGATGGTGGCGTTGGCGTCGTCGAGGAGGTCCTTGACGGTCTTGTCCCCGGCGGGGGCAGCCAGCAGGGACTCCGCGTCGGTGGCCTTGGCCGCGACGGCCGCGGCGAGGACCTCGTCCGCGAGGGCGCCGAACTTCTCGCCCTTGGCGACGAAGTCAGTCTCGCAGAGGACCTCGACGAGCGTGCCGACGCCGGCCTCGGCCTTGGCGACGACCAGACCGTTGGAGGTCGTGCGTCCCTCGCGCTTGGTGACGCCCTTGAGGCCCTTGATGCGCAGCAGCTCCTGGGCCTTGGACTTGTCGCCCTCGGCCTCGTCGAGCGCCTTCTTCACGTCGAGCATGCCGGCGCCGGTGCGCTCGCGCAGCTCCTTGATGTCAGCGGCGGTGTAGTTCGCCATGTGTGTCCCGTTCTCCTTCGTGAGGTGTGACGGTGGTCGGTGAGTGGAGGCTCAGGCCTCGGGGGCGGCCTCGGCGGCCGGAGCTTCCGGGGCGGCCTCGGCGGCGGGGGCCTCGGCAGCAGCCGGAGCCTCAGCAGCGGCGGGGGCCTCGGCAGCGGCCGGAGCCTCGGCAGCGGCCTCACCGGCGAGGAGCTCGCGCTCCCACTCGGCCATCGGCTCGGCCTCGGCGGAGGCGTCCGCACCGGACTTGCCGCCACCGCGGGCCATCAGGCCGTCGGCGACCGCATCGGCGACGACGCGGGTCAGCAGCGTGACGGAGCGGATCGCGTCGTCGTTGCCGGGGATCTTGTAGTCGACCTCGTCGGGGTCGCAGTTGGTGTCGAGGATCGCGATGACCGGCAGGCCCAGCTTGCGCGCCTCGTCGACCGCGAGGTGCTCCTTCTTGGTGTCGACGATCCACACGGCGGAGGGGACCTTCGACATGTTGCGGATGCCGCCGAGGGTCTTGTCGAGCTTGTCCTTCTCACGACGGAGGATGAGCAGCTCCTTCTTCGTGTAGCCCGAACCGGCCACGGTGTCGAAGTCGAGCTCCTCGAGCTCCTTGAGCCGGGTGAGGCGCTTGGAGATCGTCTGGAAGTTGGTGAGCATGCCACCGAGCCAGCGGTGGTTGACGTAGGGCATCCCGACGCGCGTCGCCTGCTCGGCGATCGGCTCCTGGGCCTGCTTCTTCGTGCCGACGAAGAGGATCGTGCCGCCGTGCGACACGGTCTGCTTGACGAACTCGTACGCGTCGTTGATGTAGGTCAGCGACTGCTGCAGGTCGATGATGTAGATGCCATTGCGCTCGGTCATGATGAAGCGCTTCATCTTGGGGTTCCAGCGACGGGTCTGGTGCCCGAAGTGGACGCCGCTCTCGAGGAGCTGGCGCATCGTGACGACGGCCATGCCGAAGTCCTCTCTCATAGGTTGTCAGTTGTTGTCCTGGTGCTCCGGCACGACCCCGCCCGACCGAGGTCGGGACTGCCGTGGTGTGCCCCGGATTCAGAGTCGGACTCGTCACCCGGCGAGGAACACGCGAATTCATCCAGACAGACTGGATGTGCACCCCATCCTACGGCCGCGGGGCGAAGGGAGGAAATCGTCCGGCGGCGTAGCCTGCCCGACATGAGCGCACCCCTCGTCGCCCGCATGGAGCCGCACGCCGAGACGATCTTCGCGACGATGTCGGCCCTCGCGGTCGAGCACGACGCGATCAACCTCGGGCAGGGCTTCCCCGACACCGACGGCCCCGCCGAGGTGCTCGAGGCCGCGAAGCACGCGATCGACGCGGGCCACAACCAGTACCCGCCGTCGATCGGCATCCCGGCCCTGCGCGAGGCGGTCGCCGAGCACCAGGCCCGCCACCACTCCCTTCGACTCGACCCGGCGGACGAGGTGCTCGTGACCTCGGGCGCGACCGAGGCGATCGCCGCGTCGCTCCTCGGCCTGCTCGAGCCGGGTGACGAGGTCGTCGTGCTCGAGCCCTCGTACGACAGCTACTCGGCCGTCATCGCGCTCGCCGGCGGGGTCAAGCGGACGGTGCCGCTGCGGCTGCCCGACCTGACGATCGACCCCGCGGCCCTCGCCCGCGCCTTCAGCCCCCGGACCAGGGTCGTGCTGCTCAACAGCCCGCACAACCCGACGGGCAAGGTCCTCGACCGGGCCGAGCTCGAGATGGTCGCCGAGCTCGCGCGTCGGCACGACGCGTGGGTCGTGAGCGACGAGGTCTACGAGCACCTGACCTTCGGGGTGCCGCACATCCCGATCGCCACCCTGCCGGGCATGGCCGAGCGGACCCTGACGATCGGCTCCGCCGGCAAGTTCTTCTCCGTCACGGGGTGGAAGGTCGGCTGGGTCAGCGGGCCCGCGCACCTCGTGCGGGCCGCTCGGGTCGTCAAGCAGTACCTGACCTTCACGACGGCCTCTCCCCTCCAGCACGCGGTGGCGCACGCGCTGCGTCTGGGGCCGGCGCCCCTCGACGCGCTGCGCGAGTCGTTGCGGGCCCGGCACGACCTGCTCGTCGACGGTCTGCGGTCGGCCGGGCTCGAGGTGCGGCCCTCCCAGGGCACCTACTTCGTCGTCGCCGATGCTGCGCCGCTCGGCGTGACCGACGCTCTCGAGTGGTGCCTGCGGCTGCCCGAGTCCGCAGGGGTGGCCGCCGTGCCGGTCTCCGTCTTCTGCGACGACCCGGCACCGACGGCCTCGCTCGTGCGCTTCGCCTGCTGCAAGCACGAGTCGCTCCTGCGCGAGGCCTGTCAGCGCCTGGCCGCGTGATCCACAGGCGGCCCCGGCCCGCGGTCACCGTCCACCGCTGCAGGCTGGAGCCGGCACCACGGCCCGACAACGGCCACGCTCCCCGTCATGAGCACCGTCCCCGTCGTCGCCCTCCTCGCTGCCGGAGCCCTCGTCGGGCCGGCGCCGCCGCCGCGGGCGATGTGGTCCTGGCCGGTCGGCGACGGTGGACGCCCGGTGGTGGCGGCTCCCTTCGATGCCCCCGAGGAGCGGTGGGGGGCGGGCCATCGCGGCATCGACCTCGCGGCGTCGAAGGGCGACCCCGTCACCTCCGTCGACGACGGCGTCGTCACCCATCGCGGTCGGATCGCCGGCCGCGGGACGGTGAGCATCACGCACGGCGACGGTGTCCGCAGCACGTACGAGCCCGTGGACTCCTCCCTCACCGTGGGTGATCGGGTCCGCCGAGGTGAAGAGATCGGCCGGGTCGGTCCCGAGCCCGGGCACTGCGAGCCCGCCACCTGCCTGCACCTGGGCGCCAAGCGCGATGACACCTACCTCGACCCCATGGGCTTCTTCGGGGCCCGGCGGGTCGTGCTGCTGCCGGTGGCGTGACGGCAGCTCAGGCGCGGGGGTGCGCCTGCTCGTAGCTGCGACGCAGCCGGTCGAGGGAGACGTGGGTGTAGATCTGCGTCGTGGCGAGCGAGGAGTGCCCCAGCAGCTCCTGCACCATGCGCAGGTCAGCGCCGCCCTCGAGCAGGTGGGTCGCGGCGGAGTGGCGCAACCCGTGCGGACCGATGTCCGGGGCGTCGGGCACGTGGGCGAGCAGGCCGTGCACGACCTCGCGCACCTGACGAGGGTCGACACGACGACCACGGCGCCCGAGGAAGAGCGCCGGGCCCGAACCGTCGACGACCACCCGTGGGCGTCCCCGCTCGAGCCACTCCCCCAGGGCCGCGTCCGCGGGGGCGCCGTAGGGCACGGTCCGTTCCTTGCGCCCCTTGCCGAGCACCCGGACGACGCGCCGCGAGCGGTCCACGTCGTCGACGTCGAGCCCGGTGAGCTCGCTGACCCGGATCCCGGTGGCGTAGAGCAGCTCGAGCACGGCCCGGTTGCGCAGGTGGATCGGGTCGTCGTCGTCGGCCGCGACCGCCGCGACGTCGAGCACGGCGGTCGCGCTCTCGCGGCTCAGCACGTCGGGCAGGGTGCGCTGCCGTTTCGGCGAGGTGAGCCGCAGCGCGGGGTCGGCCTCCACCCGACCACTGCGTCGCGCCCAGGCGAAGAAGGTGCGCACCGCGGCGGAGCGTCGGGAGAGCGTCGCCCGGGCCGCGCCACCGGCGGACAGCTCACCGAGCCAGGCGCGCAGCTGCTGCAGCGTGACGTCGCCCAGATCGTCGGCACCGTCTGCCGCGCACCATGCGAGACAGGCCCGCACGTCGCCTGCGTAGGCCCGGATCGTGTGCGCGGAGCGGTCCCGCTCACGCTCGAGGTGGCCGACGAAGGCCTCGATGCACTCGAGCGCCCAGTCAGGCGGGGCCGGCGCGGAGTCGATCGGTTGCCTGCTCACCCCACCACCGTGCCACGCAGCGTGCCGACCACGAGGCAGCGACCCTCACCCGGGTCCGGCTCCGCGCACCCAACCGCCGTCGTCGGTCTGCTCGACCCAGCCCTCGAGCGCGAGGACCGACAGCTGTGCGAGGACCTCGTCGACCGGGAGGACGAGCTCGTGGGCCACCGCGCCGACCCCTCGGCCAGACCTGCGGGTGAGGACGTCGTGGATGCGTCGCTGTGGTGGCGTCAGCGCGTCCAGCGGACGCCCCGGCCCGAGCAGCTCGTCGGGCTGGTCGGCGGCCTCTCCGACCCGAGCCGCAATCGCGAGGACGTCGTCGGTGTCCGTGACGAGGGCAGCTCGGCCCTTCTGGATGAGCTCGTGGCAGCCGGCCGACGACATCTGCGTCACCGGCCCGGGCACCGCCCCGACGGGGCGCCCGAGCGCCTCCGCCCACCCCGCCGTGTTGCGCGACCCGGACCGCAGCCCCGCCTCCACGACGACCGTGGCACCCGACAGGGCCGCGATGATCCGATTGCGGGCGAGGAACCGGTGCCGCATCGCCACCGTGCCCGTCGCGAGCTCGGTGATGACGACCCCGCGCTCCGCGACGGCGTCGACGAGCCGGCGGTTGCCCTCGGGGTAGGCGCGCTCCGGGCCGCACGGGAGCACCGCGATCGCGGGCCCGTCGCCCGTGAGTGCCCCCTGGTGGGACGCGGCGTCGATGCCGTAGGCGGCCCCGGACACGACGGTCCACCCTCGACCGGCCAGACCGGCGCCGAGCTCACGGGCGATCGCCTCGCCGTAGCCGGTGCTCGCCCGTGAGCCGACGACGGCCACCGACCGGGTGACGAGGTCCGCGAGGCAGGCATGACCACGCACGTGCAGCAGATGCGGGGAGACGAGGGGGTGCGAGAGCGACTCCGGCCAGTCCGCGTCGCCGGGGACGACGACCCGGGCCCCGACGCGCTCGACCCGGTCGAGCTCGGCGTCGACGTCGACGCCTGCGACGTGGGCGCGGGCACTCGCGCACTTGGGCAGGTCCCCGTCGACGAGGCGGTGCCAGGCCTCGACGTGGCCCAGGGAGATGACCTCGAGGAGCAGTGCGGGCAGCACGTCGCTGGCTCGTTCGCGGCGATTTTCGAGGACCCGGCTCCAGGCGACCCGGGCCCGCCGCTCGTCCGTCCCCACCTGGGCATGGGCGCGAGCTGCCTCGGCCGCCGTGGGCGCGGCACCCCTCGAGCGACTCATGCGGCCACCGCTCCCTGGGTGCGGTACATCAGCGCGAGCCCCACGTCGGTCGGACTCGGCGTCGCTCGTCCGTTGACGTCGGCGCTCGTCCAGGCCAGTCGGAGAACCCGGTCGTAGCCGCGCACGGTCACCTGCCCCAGGTCCAGCGCCCGGTCGAGCATCGCTGTCGTGCTCGACGGCAGCCGCCAGGGCGCCCGCCGCAGGAAGGGGCCGGGCACCTGGCTGTTGAGCGTCCATCCCTGCGGCCCCCAACGACGGGCCTGGGCCTCCCGCGCCGCGAGGACGCGCTCCGCGACCGCGGCGCTCGAGTCCGGCGGCGCCTCGGTCAGGTCCGCCAGGCTCACCTTGGGCACCTGTACCTGGATGTCGACCCGGTCGAGCAGTGGTCCGCTCAGGCGGGCGGCGTAGGCCCGCCGCTCGGTGGGTCGGCACCGGCAGGACAGCCCCTTGCCGTACCCCTCGCCGCAGGGACAGGGGTTCGCCGCGAGCACGAGCTGCACCCGGGCCGGGTAGGTCACCTGCTCGCGAGCGCGGGAGACGACGATCCGGCCGGACTCCAACGGCTGGCGCAGCGCCTGGAGGACCGCGCCACCGAACTCGGCCGCCTCGTCGAGGAAGAGCACTCCGTGGTGCGCCTGCGAGACCGCCCCGGGCAGGACCGCCCCAGATCCCCCGCCGACGAGTGCCGCGACGCTCGCCGAGTGGTGCGGCGCGACGAAGGGAGGCACGAGGTCGATCCCCGTCGGCATGGCGCCGACGACCGACCGCACGGCGAGGGACTCGAGGGCCTGCTCCCGGGTGAGCAGGGGCAGGATCGTCACGAGACGCTCGGCGAGCATCGTCTTGCCCGACCCCGGTGGGCCGTTGAGCAGCATGTGGTGACCACCCGCCGCCGCCAGGAGGAGAGCCGCCCGCGCCTCGTGCTGCCCGGACACGTCGGCGAGGTCCAGCCGACGCCGACCCGCCGGTGGCGCGGCCGCCGGCTCCCCATCCGCCTCGGTCAGACGCCCACCGCGCGGTACGCACCGGTAGGCCGCGACGAGCTCCGCGAGGGTCTGCGCCGTCGAGACCCGCACCCCGTCAACGAGGCGGGCCTCCCCCACGTCCTCGGGGGCGACGACGACGTGCTCGCAGCCGGCCCCCTGGGCGGCCAGCACTCCGGGGAGGACTCCCGCGACGTGCCGCAGCCGTCCGTCGAGGCCCAGCTCGGCGAGGTGGACGACTGGCCGGACGGGCTCGGCCGGCAGCTCCCCGCAGGCCGTGAGCGCTGCGACGACGAGGCCCAGGTCGAAGCCGGTGCCGTGCTTGGGCAGGGAGGCGGGTGACAGGTTGAAGGTGAGCTGTCGCGCGTTGAGCGAGACCTCCGCGGAGAGCGCAGCGGCCCGCACCCGCTGCGCCGCCTGGCGCAGCGCCGTGTCGGGCAACCCGCTGATGTCGAAGGCCGGCAGCCCGCGACCGACGTGGCACTCGATGTCGACGAGGTGCCCGCTCACCCCGCGCAGGGCCACGCCCCGCGTCACCCCGACGCTCACAGCCCTGCCCCCGCGACGTGTCGCACCTGGTAGGCCTCGGTCGCGGGGTCGAGGTGGAGCGCGACGACGTCGAGGCGCACCCCACCGCAGGAGACCTCGTGCTCGGCCAGCCAGCGACCGGCGAGTCGACGCAGCCGGGCCAACTTGGCCCGGGTGATCGCCTCGATCGGCTCGCCAAAGGCCTTGCTGCGCCGCGTCTTGACCTCGCACACGACGACGATGTCGCCGTCGAGCAGCACGAGGTCGATCTCACCTGAGCTGCACCGCCAGTTGCGGTCCAGCACCCGCATGCCTCTGCCCGTGAGATAGCGCTCCGCGAAGGCCTCGCCCTCTGCTCCGATGCGCGCCCTCGTGGGCTGCTCACTCGTCCCCGACCGGGTCATGTCCGACCACCTCCGGCACCCAGTCAAGGTGGGAGCGGGGACCCGTGGCGGACCCGTCGACGGTCTGTGGACACCCCCTTCGCCCGGGGCGGGGCTGTGGACGGGCTAGAAGCCGCCGTCGGGCATCTCGAGCTCGGACTTGGCGAGCTCCTCGACGTTGACGTCCTTGAAGGTGACGACCCGCACCTGCTTGGCGAAGCGCGCCGGACGGTAGATGTCCCACACCCACGCATCCTGCATGGTCACCTCGAAGTACACCTCGGCCCCCTCGCCGCGAACCTTCACGTCGACGCTGTTGGCGAGGTAGAAGCGCCGCTCGGTCTCGACGACGTGGCTGAAGAGGTGCACGACGTCGCGGTACTCGCGATAGAGCGCCAGCTCCATCTCGGTCTCGTACTTCTCCAGGTCCTCCGAGCTCACCGGGACCTCCCTTCGCTCGTCGTGCCGGCGAGGAGCCCACGGTCCCCGCCCGGTCGTTCCTCATCATCCCCTACGTGTGCGGCGGCCGGCAGCGGGGTCACCCCGGGCAGGGACCACGAGCGTCGGTGCTGCTCGCTCGCCCCGTGCACCGCGAGCGCATCGAGGTGGGCGCTCGCCGAGTAACCCTTGTTGTCCGCCCAGCCGTAGTGCGGGTGCTCACGGTCGAGATCGACCATGTGGGCATCGCGCTCCACCTTGGCCAGCACGCTCGCGGCAGCGACCGAGCTGCAGCGCATGTCGGCCTTGATCATCGTGCGCACCGGCGGTGTCGACGCCCCACCGACGATCTCGGCGAGCAGGCCGACCTCCTGCGGGTCGGTCAGCCAGTCGTGGTTGCCGTCGAGCAGGACGAGGTCGGGGACGACGTCGATCTGCCCGAGCGCCCGCTGCCCCGCGAGGCGCAGCGCAGCGATGATCCCGATCTCGTCGATCTCTGCGGGCGAGGCGTGCCCGACCGCGTGGCCCACGGCCCAGCGCCGCAGGCGCGGCACCATGGCGACGCGGGCCGCCGGGGTGAGCAGCTTGGAGTCGCGCACGCCGGCTGGCGCGCTGCGGCAGGTCTCGTCGATGACGACCACGCCGACGCTGACCGGGCCGGCGAGCGCCCCCCGGCCCACCTCGTCCATGCCGGCGAGCACCCGGTGACCGGCCCGCTGCAGCTCCCGCTCGACGCGCAGGCTGGGCCGACCGGAGCGCGGTGTGCGGCGCCGGGTCGTCACGAGGTGTGCGGCTCGCGCCCGGGCGGTGCCAGCGAGTGGGTGCCCGGTGCCCGCACGTCGGTGAAGACCTCGTCGTGCCCGGACAGGCCGGACATCCGGTCGAAGGGCCACACGGTCACGACCGCCTTGCCGACGACGAGGTCGAGCGGCACCGACCCCTTGGCGCCCGTGCCGCCGGGGTCGTGGAAGCGCGAGTCCGAGGAGTCGCTGCGGTTGTCACCCATGACCCACATGCGGCCATCGGGGACGGTGATGTCGAACTCGATGTCGCTGGCGCTGACACCGGGCTTGAGATAGGGCGTCTCGTCGATCGGCTCGCCGTTGAGGAGCAGCCGTCCCTCGGCGTCACAGCACTGGACCCGGTCGCCCGGCAGCCCGATGACCCGCTTGATGAGGTGCCCCTCGGAGGTGTCGGGCAGCAGGCCGACGAACATCAGGGCGTCACGGACCCCGTCGAGCACCGGGCCACGGCTGGCCTCTGGGGTCGGGCTGAGCCAGTCGCCGGGGTCCTCGAAGACGACGATGTCCCCTCGCTCGAGGTCGAAGGGCCCGGGGGTGAGCTTGGACACGACGACCCGGTCCCCGACGAGCAGCGTGTCCTGCATCGACTCGCTCGGGATGAAGAAGGCCTGGACGAGGAAGGACTTGACGATGAAGGACAGCGTCAGGGCCATGGCCAGGACGACGACGAGCTCGCGGACGGCCGCGCCGAGGCGGGCGCCCATCCCCCGCTCGTCGCGCGCCCGCTCCTCGCGGGCGCGGTCCTTTTCCTCGCCCTCGGCCTCGGCGTGCGCCGAATCGGGATCGTGTGCCACGGGTCTCTTCCTCTTGCGCGCCCAGCAGTGTCGGGGCGTCATCCGGTCCAGTATGCGTGCTCCGGGCGGCCGCGGTCGTCAGCGAGCGGCTCGTGTCCGCGCTGCGGGCTCAGTGCCCCAGCCCGCCGATGCGGTCGATGGGCCAGTAGCGCCACGACACGTGGCCGACGACGTCATCGATCGGCACCATGCCCCCGCCGGGGTCCCCGAGGTGGCTGCGGGAGTCGGCCGAGTCGCTGCGGTTGTCCCCGAGCACGAAGAGGCGCCCCTGCGGCACCTTGACGTCGAAGGGGGTGTCGCAGGCCGTCGTGCCCGGCGCAAGCCACGGCTCGTCGACCGGCGAGCCGTTGACGACCAGTCCCCCCTTCGGCGTGCACGAGACCCGGTCGCCCCCGACGCCGGCGACCCGCTTGAGGAAGTCCTGCTCCCCGAGGTCGATGGACAGGGTCGAGGCGATCGATGACAGGGTGCGGCCGATGAGTCCGTCGGAGGCGAAGGGGGTGCGATCCCCCGCCGCGAAGGTCGTCGTCCCGTCGAAGACGATGACGTCGCCGCGCTCGACGTGCGAGGCCCCGATCTTCGTCACGACGACCCGGTCACCGGGCTGGATCGTCGGGGCCATCGACCCGCTCGGCACGTGGAAGGACTCCATGACGAAGATGCGCAGGAGCATGACGAGCAGGACGGCCACGCCGATCTCCAGCAGGAGGCGGCGGGCGGGACGCACGTCGACCCCCGCCGGGTCTCCGGCGGGGGTCGAGGCGTTGGCGTCCTGGGCGGGCTCGGTCGACATCGGAGTCAGCCTACGGCCCGCTGGGCGGCAGCGGTCAGTTCGCGGGGGTCTCGCGACGCTCGCGGATGCGAGCGGCCTTGCCGCGCAGGTTGCGCAGGTAGTACAGCTTCGCGCGGCGGACGTCGCCGCGGGTGGCGACCTCGATCTTCTCGATGACCGGGGTGTGGAGCGGGAAGGTCCGCTCGACGCCGACACCGAAGGAGACCTTGCGAACGGTGAAGGTCTCGCCGATGCCACCGCCGTGGCGGCGGATGACGACGCCCTGGAAGACCTGGATACGGGAGCGGTTGCCCTCGATGACCTTGACGTGGACCTTGACCGTGTCACCGGCGCGGAACTCGGGGATGTCGTCCCGCAGGGACGCCTTGTCGATCTCGTCGAAACGCTGCATGGCGCTTGTCGCTTCCTGCGGACGCCACAGGCCGTCCGCCCTCGTCAGTAGTGTGTGAGGTGTCGCGCCCACCGCCGCGTGCTGTGGGTCGGTCCGCCGTGCTGGTGGGCCGGTCTCGGCACTCCCCCTGTGGCAGGGGCGGTGTCGTTGAGCGCGATGTCCGATTCTGCCAGAGGGGAGCGCGTGACCAGAAATCGTGCCGGGGCCCATCGTCGTCCCCGATCGACCGGCGAGCACCACTGGCACCCGGTCGGCGGCCTGCTCACCCTGCTGCTCGTCGCCCCCGCTGCCGCCGTGCTCACCTCGCGGCTGCGGGGGCTGCTCGAGCTTGACCGGCTCGGTGCGGCGTGCACCGGCACCGACCTCCTCGGTCCGCTGCTGCTCCAGGGCCTGCCCGTCGTCGTCCTGATCATCGCGATCCCCGCGGCGCTGCTGTCCCTGGCGCACCGCGCCACGGGGTGGACCTGGCTGCTGCTGGTCCTCGGTGTGACGGCACTGCTGGAGGTCGGCCTGCGCGTGTGGCTGCCCCAGTGCGCGTGAGCCTCAGCGACGGACGGGTCGACTGAGGTCGACCGTCCCCGGCCCCTCGCCGGGACCGCGCACCCGGTAGCCGGCCTTCTTGTACAGCCGCAGCAGACGCTCCTGGTCGGCGCCGGTGTTGAGCCACAGGGTCGTCACGTCGCTCGGGGCGAGCGCCTCGGCATGGGCGAGCAGCGCGCGACCGAGGCCGCGCCCCTGCAGGTCGGGGGCGATCATCAGGCGCCCGATCTGCCAGGTCGTCGGCTCCTGCGGGTCGCGACGCACCCGGACCGACCCGACGAGCCGACCCTCGCTGCGGAAGAGGTGGGTCGTCCAGTGCTCGAGGCCGGCCGCGACCGCGGCGGCGTCCTCCGCCGGGGCTCCCCACCAGTGCTGCTCCGGGGTGACCATCTCGATCCAGCAGGCCTTCTGCAGCACGGTCAGCT
This sequence comes from Janibacter hoylei PVAS-1, assembly GCF_004025845.1. NCBI lineage: Bacteria > Bacillati > Actinomycetota > Actinomycetes > Micrococcales > Intrasporangiaceae > Janibacter > Janibacter hoylei. The sequence goes on along the minus strand of NZ_PIPF01000013.1, from coordinate 134,561 downwards.
CGGCGGCATCCGCTCGGGTGGCGACCGAGTGCTCGAGCCCGGCGAGCTCGGAGGTCGTCGCCGCGACGTGGAGCAGGTCGGGGCGGCGGGCCGCGGTGCGGGCCAGACGCTGCTCGTGCCGCCACGCGGCGACGGCCGCGTGGTTGCCGCCGAGGAGCACCTCGGGCACGGCCCGCTCCACGCCGTCACCATCGGTCCACACCGACGGCTTGGTGTAGATGGGGTACTCGAGCAGACCCCCTTCGTGCGACTCCTCGACGAGTGACTCGGCATTGCCGACCACGCCCGGCAGGAGCCGGCCGATGGCCTCGACCATCGCGAGGACGGCGACCTCGCCGCCGTTGAGCACGTAGTCGCCGAGCGAGATGACCCGCACGGGCATCCGCTCGGCGGCCCACTCGTAGACCCGCTCGTCGATCCCTTCGTAGCGGCCGCAGGCGAAGACCAGCCAGGGCGCCTGTGCCAGCTCTCGCGCCGTCGCCTGCGTGAAGCGCTCCCCGCCCGGCCCCGGGACGACGAGGATCGGGGCCGGTCCGCTCGTCTCGTCGGCGGAGGCGAGGACGTGCTCGAGCGCCTCGCTCCACGGCTGCGCCTTCATGACCATGCCGGCTCCCCCGCCGTACGGGGTGTCGTCGACGGTGCGGTGACGGTCGTGCGCGTGGTCGCGCAGGTCGTGCACGCGCAGGTCGATCAGGCCCTCGCGGCGTGCCTTGCCGATGAGCGAGATGTCGAGGGCGGCGAGATAGTCGGGGAAGATCGAGACGGCGTCGATGCGCAAGGTCACTCTCCTGCCGCGTCGAGGTCGAGCAGGCCGGGGGGTGCGTCGACGACGAGCCGGCCGGCCTCCGGGTCGACCTCGGGGACGATCGCCTCGACGAAGGGGACGAGCGTCTCGCCGCCGTCCGGTCGCCGCAGCCGCAGGCGGTCCTGGGCGGCGCCGAGCTCGAGGGCGACGACCTCCCCGACGACCGTGCCGGTGGGGTCGACGGCCGTGAGCCCGACGAGGTCCTCCTCGTACCACCCTTCGTCGTCCTCGGACGGGTCCGGCTGGTCGGCGGCGAGCACGAGCCGGGTGCCGCGGAGGGACTCCGCGCCGGTGCGGTCGGGGATCTCCTCGAAGCCGAGCAGCCAGATCCCCCGGTGCACGCGGGTCGTCGCGAGCGTCAGCTGACGGGGCACACCCGACCCGGGCTGCGCGCGGGTGTCGAAGACGGTGCCGGGCACCAGGCGGGACTCCGGGTCGTCCGTATGCAGCTGGACGGTGACCTCGCCACGCAGCGCGTGGGGCTTGCCGATGCGGGCGACGACGTGACCGTCAGGAGATGCCATGCGGGACAACCTACGTATCCGGGGCCCGGGATGGCGAATGGCCGCCCTCCCCGAGGGGAGGACGGCCATCCGCTGGACGTGGAGCGCCGGGCTCAGCGCTCGCGGTCGGTGTCGACGATGTCGATCCGCACGTTGTCGCCGCCCGAGAGGGCGCCGAGCACGGTGCGGAGGGCGGACGCCGTGCGACCGGAGCGACCGATGACGCGGCCCAGGTCGTCGGGGTGCACGCGCACCTCGAGGATCTGACCGCGACGCAGGTTCTTGCTGCGCACGACGACGTCGTCCTTGTGGTCGACGATGCCGGTGACCAGGTGCTCGAGCGCCTCGTCGAGCATCTCAGGCCTCGGTGGTCTCGGCCTCGGCCGGGGTCTCCTCGGCGGGAGCCTCGGCAGCAGCCTCGGCCTCGGCCTTCTCGGCGGCGGCCTTGTCGTCCGCAGCCTTCTTGTCGGCCTTCTTCTTGGCGGTGATGGCCTCGTGCTCAGCGCCCTCCTTGTCGGAGTTGGCGAGCGCGGCCTCGTAGAGGTCCTTCTTGGAGGGCTTGGCCTCCTTGACCTTGAGGGTGCCCTCGCCGCCGGCCTCACCCTTGAACTTCTGCCAGTCACCGGTGACCTTGAGCAGCGCGGCGACGGCCTCGGTGGGCTGGGCGCCCTGGGAGAGCCAGTACTGCGCGCGCTCGCTGTCGATGTCGATGAGCGAGGGCTCCTCGGTGGGGTGGTACTTGCCGATCTCCTCGATGGCCCGGCCATCGCGCTTGGCGCGCGAGTCCATGACGACGACGCGGTAGAACGGAGCGCGGATCTTGCCCATCCGCTTGAGACGAATCTTGACGGCCACGGTCGTGGTCCCTTCAGTCATGAGCACGGCGAGACCGTGCGCGGTTCGCACGGGGTATCGAGCTCGGGGTGTAGGCATCCGGCGCACGCAGGAGAGATCCCCGGCGCGGACGGGTACGGAGGGGATTGTTCCACGCCTCCCCTCCCCGGCCCAAACCGGGACGAAGGGAGGGCCTCAGCGGTTTTCCCAGGCGTCGGGGGCCGCGAGGGCCTCCTCGACGGCGGCAGGGAAGTCGCCGCTCAGCACGTCGGCGAGGCTCGTCCCGTCGAGGACGGAGCGCACGCTCGAGCGGACGGCGACCCAGACCGTCCGCAGGTGGGTGGCGGCGCCGTCGTAGGTCATGGCCTGGGGGCGCTCCCCCCGCACCTCGGCGAGCGGGCCGTCGACGGCCCGGATGACCGCACCCACGGAGATCTGCGTCGCCGGGCGAGCGAGGAGGTAGCCGCCGCTGGCACCCATCCTGCTGACGACGAGCTCGGCCCGGCGCAGGTCGGCGAGGATCGCCTCGAGGAACTTGCGCGGCAGCTCCTGCTCGGCGGCGAGCCGGACGACCGAGACCGGCGTGCCCCCGTCAGCGGCCGCGGCCAGGGTCAGCATGGCGCGCACCGCGTAGTCGGATCGGGCGGAGATGTCCATGCCCTCAGTATCGCGGGCGGGGCCGGGGGTGGTGACCACGACCTGAGACATAACGTGACGTTACTTGACCGATAACAGGATGTTCGGTGAAACTCCTGCTCATCACGTGGGACATACCCCACGGAGCGCCGCACACTCCTCACGGAAAGAGTCCTCCGTATGCGCAAGCTCGTCCTCCTGGCCGTCGTCGGCCTGCTCGCCCAGCTCGTCGACGGATCGCTCGGCATGGCATACGGCGTTACGACGACGACGCTGCTGCTCGCGATCGGGACCAACCCCGTCGCCGCCTCGGCCACCGTCCACCTCGCCGAGATCGGCACGACGCTCGTCTCCGGCGCCTCGCACTGGCGCTTCGGCAACGTCGACTGGCCGGTCGTGCTCAAGATCGGCCTCCCCGGGGCGGTCGGCGCCTTCGCCGGCGCGACCTTCCTCGCCAGCCTCGACACCTCGACGGCCAAGCCGATCATGTCGGGCATCCTGCTCGCGCTGGGTCTCTACGTCCTGCTGCGTTTCACCTTCAAGGGGCTGCGCAAGGACCGTATCGGCACCCCGCTGCGCAAGCGCTTCCTCGCTCCCCTCGGGCTCTTCGGCGGCTTCGTCGACGCGACCGGCGGCGGCGGCTGGGGGCCGGTCGGCACCCCGGCGATCCTCGCCAGCGGCCGGATGGAGCCGCGCAAGGTCATCGGCTCGATCGACACCAGCGAGTTCCTCATCTCGGTCGCCGCGAGCATCGGCTTCCTCGCCGCCCTCGGCTCCCAGGGCATCAACTTCTCCTGGGTCGCGATGCTCTTCATCGGCGGGGCGGTCGCCGCGCCGATCGCCGCCTGGCTCGTGCGCACGATCCCCCCGCGGATCCTCGGCTCGCTCGTCGGTGGCCTCATCGTCCTGACCAACTCCAAGACCATCATGGGCAAGGGCGGTCTCGCCCTCGACGACGCCGCGAAGTGGGTCGTCTACGGCCTCGTGTGGGCCGTGTGGATCGCCGCAGTCGCCTACAGCATGCGGGCCCACCGGGCCGAGGTGGCGGCCGAGGCGACCGCAACCCGCGACAGCGACGAGCGAGAGCTCGTGGGCGAGCCCGTCTGAGGGACGGGGCGACGAAGGGGGTCAGCGCCCCCCGACGCGGGCCCCCCGCAGGATGACGTGCGCCGGCGTGCCGCAGGCGCGCACGTCCTCACGGGGGTCGTCGGCGAGGACGACGAGGTCGGCGTCCTCCCCTTCGGCGATGGCGGGGTGACCGAGCCAGTCACGTGAGCGCCAGGTGCCCGCGGCCAGTGCCTCACGGGTGCTGAAGCCCGCTCGGGTGAGCAGCTCCATCTCCTGGGCGACGAGCCCGTGCGGCAGGGAGCCGCCGGCGTCGGTACCGACGTAGACGTCGATCCCTGCGTCGCGGGCGGCGGCGACCGTCTCGAAGCGCCGCTCGTGCAGCTCGAGCATGTGCCGGTGGTAGTCGGGGAACTTCTCCGCGGCGGGTGCCGCGATCTTGGGGAAGGTCTCGATGTTGACGAGGGTCGGCACGATCGCGATGCCCTGATCGGCGAAGGCGGAGATCGTCTCCGGCACCAGGCCGGTCGCGTGCTCGATGCAGTCGGTGCCGGCCGCCGCGAAGTCCGCGAGCGACTCCTCGCCGAAGCAGTGCGCGGTGACCCGGGCACCCTCCTCGTGGGCGGCCGCGATGGCCTCGACGAGCACCTCCCGGGGCCAGCAGGGGGCCAGGTCACCGACGCCGCGGTCGATCCAGTCCCCGACGAGCTTGACCCAGCCGTCACCCGCGCGAGCCTCGGCGCGCACCCGGGAGACGAGCTGCTCGGGCTCGACCTCGTGCGCGTAGTTGCGGATGTAGCGCTTGGTCCGCGCGATGTGACGGCCGGCCCGGATGATCTTGGGCAGGTCGTCGCGCTCGTCGATCCAGCGGGTGTCCGCCGGCGAGCCGGCGTCACGGATGAGCAGGGTGCCCGCGTCGCGGTCGGTCACGGCCTGGGCCTCGCTCGTCGCGACATCGGCCGCCCCGTGCGCATCGAGCCCGACGTGGCAGTGCGCGTCGACGAAGCCGGGCAGGACGTACCCGGTCACCGTCTCGACGTCACCGCTCGTCGGCGGCGTGAAGGAGACCTTGCCGTCGATGACCCACAGCTCCGGCACGCTCTCCTGCTCGGAGACCAGCACCTCGCCCTTGACGTGCAACACATCAGCCATGGTCCGACGCTATCGTGCCCAACCGCGGGGACAAGACCGGGAGCCTACTGCTCCCGGTCGTGCGGCGCACTCTCCCGCGCCCCACCGTCAGCCGGAGATCGCCTCGTCGATCGGGGTCTGGCCGTCGTGGAACTCGATGGTCCGCCCGACAGTCGCGTTGGCGGCGAGCGTCGCTGCGATGACCCGGGCGACATTGGCTCGCGAGACCTGGCCGCTCCCCTCCCGGCCGACCTGGATCTTGCCGGTCGGCGGGTCAAGGGTCAGGCTGCTCGGCCCGAGGACGGTCCAGTCGAGGTCGGTGCCGCGCAGGTGCTCGTCGGCCGCGGCCTTGGCCTCGGCATATGCGTGGAAGGGGTTGCTCGGGTCGACGCCGTGGTCGGGCCCGGCACCGCAATAGCTCAGCATGACGTAGCGCCGCACGCCGGCCTGTCGCGCGGCCTCCATCGAGCGGATCGCCGCGTCCTGGTCCACGGCCCGGGTGCGCTCGGGGTCTCCCCCGCCGGCGCCGGCGGACCACACGACCGCGTCGTGGCCCGCGAGGACCTCGGCGATGCCGTCGGTGTCGAGCATCTCGACATCGGCGACGTGCGGGGTCGCCCCTGCCGCCTCGACGTCGGCGGCGTGATCGGGGTTGCGGATGACGGAGGTCACCGAGTGCCCGAGTTCGGCGAGGATCGGGGTGAGCAGCAGGGCCACCTTGCCGTGGCCACCGATGACGACGGTGCGGGACATGATCAGGTCCTCTCGGTCGGGGTGCCCGGCAGCTCCGCCGGGCCCCTCTACTGCATCACACTCCGGCGTCAGCGTGACGAGGTGATGAGCGCCCGCAGCGACTGGAGCGTCACCTCGGGCGCCTCCGAGTGCACCCAGTGCCCGACACCCTTGACGGTCACGAGCCGCACCCGGGGGAAGAGCCGTCGCATCTCGGCGAGGTCGTCGTCGGTGACGTACAGCGATCGCTCGCCAGCGAGCCACAGCACCGTCTTGTCGAAGGGGGCGAGACCCGCCACCTCGTCGGTGGGCCAGCCGCCGATGGTGGCGATGTCGCGGCCGAGCACCTCGAGGTTGGGCTGCCAGCGCCAGCCGTCGCCCTCCCGGCGCAGGTTCTGCAGGAGGAAGGCCCGCACCCCCGGATCGGGTGCGGCCTCGCGCATCGCCGCGTCGGCCTGCTCACGGGTGGTGATGCTGCCGAGGTCCATCGCCTGCATCGCGGCGATGTAGGTCTCGAACTCGCTGAAGCTCGTCGTCGCGGCCGGCGAGATGTCGACGACGCACAGCCGGTCGACGAGCTCGGGGTGGCGCAGGGCCACGAGCATCGCGATCTTGCCGCCCATCGAGTGCCCGACGACGACCCACGGCTCGTCCGAGTCGATCGCCCGCAGGTTGTCGGCGACGATGTCGGCGGCCGTCGGGTAGTCGAAGCGCTCGGTCCACGGCGACCGTCCGTGGTTGGGCATGTCGAGCAGGGTCGGCCGGCTGATGTCGGCCAGACCCTTGGCGATCTGGGTCCAGTTGCGCCCCTGGCCGAAGAGCCCGTGGCAGAAGGCGACCCGGGGTCCTGAGGTCCCCGAGGTCACCGCGTGGAGCGTCGGCGAACCCATCGGTCGGTCAGCTGCCGCCGCCGAGGAACTTCTCGAAGCCCTTCGGCAGCTGGCTCGGGTCGAGGTCGGCGGGGTCGAGGCCGGCACCCCCGCCCGCGGGGCCGCCACCGAAGGCCGAGCCCGCCGGCCCGGAGCGCCCCCCGCCGGCCGCGCGCTCGGCTGCCTCGCGCTCCTGCTGGGCGCGCTTGGCGGGGTTGCCCGACTTGCCCTTCTTCTTCTGCTGCTGCTTGCCCTTCTTGCGGCCCGCACCGCCACCCATGCCGGGGACGCCGGGCATGCCCGGCATGCCACCGCCCCGGGCGAGCTGCTTCATCATCTTCTGCGCCTCGGTGAAGCGCTCGAGGAGCTGGTTGACCTCGGAGACGGTCACGCCCGAGCCCTTGGCGATCCGCGAGCGGCGGGAGCCGTTGATCTGCTTGGGGTGCGTGCGCTCGAAGGGGGTCATCGAGCGGACCATGGCTTCGACCCGGTCGAACTCGCGCTCGTCGAGGTTGTCGAGCTGCGCCGACATCTGCCCCATGCCGGGCATCATCTTGAGCATCGACTTCAGCGAGCCCATCCGCTTGATCGCGGACATCTGCTGCAGGAAGTCGTCGAAGGTGAAGTCCTCCTCCGCGAGGAACTTGCGCTGCATCTCCTCGGCCTGGCCGCGCTCGAAGGCGCGCTCGGCCTGCTCGATGAGCGTGAGGACGTCACCCATGTCGAGGATGCGCCCGGCCATCCGGTCGGGGTGGAAGACCTCGATGTCCTTGGTCTGCTCGCCCGTGGAGGCGAACATGATCGGCCGCCCCGTCGTGCCGGCGACGGACAGGGCCGCACCACCGCGGGCGTCACCGTCGAGCTTCGAGAGCACAACACCGGTGAAGTCGACCCCTTCGGCGAAGGCCCGTGCGGTCTCGACGGCGGCCTGACCGATCATCGAGTCGATGACGAAGAGGACCTCGTCGGGCTCCACGGCGGCCCGGATGTCCGCGGCCTGCTGCATGAGCTCGGCGTCGACCGCGAGACGGCCGGCGGTGTCGACGATGACGACGTCGTGCATCTGCGACTGGGCGTGCGCGATGCCCGCGCGGCTCACGGCGACGGGGTCACCGAAGGAGCGGGTGCCCTCCCCCGACTCCAGGACGGCGTCGTGCCCACCGGTGTTGCCCCGCTCGGGAGCGAAGACCGGGACGCCGGCTCGCTGACCGGTCACCTCGAGCTGGGTGACGGCATTGGGGCGCTGGAGGTCTGCCGCGACGAGGATCGGGGTGTGGCCCTGGTCCTTGAGCCAGGCGCCGAGCTTGCCGGCGAAGGTCGTCTTGCCCGAGCCCTGGAGACCGGCGAGCATGATGACCGTCGGCGGCCGCTTGGCGAACTGGATCGTCCGGGTATTGCCGCCGAGGATCGTCACGAGCTCCTCGTTGACGATCTTGATGACCTGCTGGGCCGGGTTGAGGGCCCCACTCACCTCGGCGCCGGTGGCGCGCTCGCGCACGGCGGAGGTGAACTCCTTGACGACGGGCAGGGCGACGTCGGCGTCGATGAGGGCCATCCGGATGTCGCGGACGGTCTTGTTGACGTCGGACTCGGACAGGCGCCCCTTGCCGCGGAGGTTCTTGAAGGTCGCGGTCAGGCGGTCGGACAGGCTGGTGAACACCCGGCCAAGGGTACTTGCCCGCGGTTCCTCCCTTCGCCTCGTGGTGGCACGGGCGCCTCAGGCGCCGTCACAGGCGTCGATGACGACCGCCAGCGCCCGCGCCACCGCCGCCGGCCCGAGCTCGCTGCCCCGACGATCGGTGACGTAGAAGGTGTCAAGGGTCTGCCCGGCGAAGGTCGAGATGTGTGCCGACCGCACGCTCAGCCCCTCCTCCGCGAGGACCTGCCCGAGGTCGTGCAGCAGTCCCGGCCGGTCCTGCGAGCGCACCTCGAGGACCGTGGCGCCGCTGCCGGCGCTCGGCAGGACGAAGGCCCGCGCTCCCCCGGCCGCACCGGCCGGGGCGTCCCCGCGCCGGCGTCGGGCGAGCGCCCCGAGCGCGGCGCGATCCCCGGCCTCGAGCCGGGAGAGCCCCGAGGCCACCCGCACGGCCTCGGGCTGGTCCCCTCCCGGCGACTCGACGAACCACTCGTCGACGGCGATCCCGTCCACGGTGGCCAGTCGGGCCCGCCGGACCGTCATGCCGTGCGCCGCCAGCAGACCGGCTGTGTCGGCGAAGAGCCCGAGCCGGTCCCGGCAGTGGATCGTCAGGGCCCACCCGCCGGGCGCCCGCTCGACACGCACGTGCGGGCGTCCGGCGACGACGTCACCGAGCGCCTCGTCGTCGACCTCCGGCGCCGGCGCGAGCGGCGGGACCGGAGGCGTCTGGCCCGTGAGCCGCTCGCGCACGCGGCCGGTGAGCGTGTCGACGAGCCCCGCCCGCCAGTCGGTCCAGGCAGCCGGCCCGGCGGCCCGGGCGTCGGCGATGGTCAGCGCCCGCAGCAGCTCGAAGGTCTCCGCATCACCCTCGACGAGGTCGCACACGGCGCTCGCCGTGGCCGGGTCGGCCAGGTCGCGCCGGGTCGCGGTCTCGACGAGCGTCAGGTGCTCCCGCACGAGCAGCACGACCCGCTCGCGGTCGTCGTCGGGCACGCCCCACCGACGCAGCACGCGGTCGCTGATGTCGGCTCCCGTGCGCGAGTGGTCGCGGGCACCGGCGACCTTGCCGATGTCGTGGAGCAGGGCCGCGAGGAGCAGCAGGTCGGGGCGGGCGACGTCGCGCGCGAGGCTCGAGGCGCGGGCGACCGTCTCCAGCAGGTGCCGATCAACGGTGTGCCGGTGCACGGGGTTGTGCTGGGGCCGGCAGCGCACGTCGGCCCACTCCGGCAGCCAGCGCTCGATGATGCCGACCTGGTCGAGCCCCTCCCACACGGGCGGCAGCCCGGGGCCGGCAGCGAGGAGGTCGCCGAGCAGGTCGCGGACGTGCTGGTCCCACGGCAGGGAGGGCTCGGGGCAGGCGGCGAGGTTTGTCAGGGTCTGCGGCGCCAGCGGCAGACCGTGGCGAGCCGCCACGACCGCAGCACGAAGGGGGAGGCTCGGGTCGACCCCGACCAGCCCGGTCGACCCGAGCACCGCCTCGCCGTCGTGCTCGAAGAGGCCGTGGCCGAGGGGCTTCATGAGCGGGCGGCGCGGCCCGACGCGCAGGGTCCGCGCACGCTGGCTCTGGCCGGCCCGCCTCATCGTGGACTCCAGGGCCCACGCGATGGTGCGGGCCGAGGTCGAGACGCTGGTGAGCAGCTCGTCGGCGTCGCCGAGGCCGAGCAGTGCGGCCACGGCGTCGTGCTCCTCGCGCAGCAGCCGGTCACGGCCGCGACCGGTGACGACGTGCAGGGCATCACGCACGTCGAGCAGGTGGTGCAGGGCCGGCTCGACGGCCCCGTGGGGGCGGTCGGTGAGCCAGGCTCGAGTGAGGGCGTCGAGCACGGTGACGTCGCGCAGACCCCCGAGGGCCTCCTTGAGGTCGGGCTCGACCTGCTGACTCAGGTCACCGTGCCGGTGGTGACGGGCCCGCACCGACTCGACGAACTGCGGCAGCCGGGTGCGGGCCCCCGAGCGCCAGTCGTGGGAGACGGTGGAGCGGACCCCCGCGACGAGCTCCTCGTCGCCGGCGACGAGGGAGAGGTCGAGCAGGCCGACCGCCGCTGAGAGGTCCTCCCGGGCGACGCTGCGGCACTCGGCCGCGGAGCGGACCGAGTGGTCAAGCGCGAGCCCGGAGTCCCAGATCGGGTACCAGAGCCGGTCGGCCATGGCCGTGAGGTCGTCGGCGCGGATGCTGCGGCCGTCGTGGACGAGGACGAGGTCGAGGTCGCTGAGCGGGCCGGACCAGCCACGCCCCAGGGAGCCCACCGCGGCGAGCGCGATGCCGGGGCGCTCCCCCACGGCGTCGAGGTGGAGATCGGTCAGCCAGCTGCGGGTCGCCTCGCTGATCGCGGCGCGGCGGGCCTCGCCGGCACCCGGGAGCGTGAACTCCCGGGTGCCGGCGAGATCGAGCCGCGCGGATCGCATGTCGCTTCCGGTGCGGGTCATGGTGTCCGAGGCTCAGATCGCCTCGACTCCCTTCTCCCCGGTGCGCACGCGCACGACGTCGTCGATGGGGGTGACCCAGACCTTGCCGTCACCGATCCGACCGGTGCGGGCCGCCGAGACGACGACGCCGACGACGGACTCGGCGTCGATGTCCTCGACGAGGACCTCGAGGCGGATCTTCGGGACGAAGTCGACCGTGTACTCGGCCCCGCGGTAGACCTCGCTGTGGCCGCGCTGGCGGCCGTAGCCGCTCGCCTCGCTCACGGTCATGCCGGTGATGCCGAAGGACTCGAGGGCCTCCTTGACGTCGTCGATCTGGTGGGGCTTGATGATGGCGGTGACGAGCTTCATGCTCGGGCTCCTTCGATGGTCTCGTCCTGCTGGCGGGCGTGCGCGGCTGCGGTGGCGACACCGGCCCCGGCCGACCCGAGGCGACCACCGCGGGAGGCGAGGTCGTAGCCGGACTCGGCGTGCTCGGCGGAGTCGATACCGGACACCTCGTCCTCCTCGCTGATGCGCCAGCCCATCGTGTGCTTGAGGACGATGGCGATGACGTAGGTGAGGACCGCGGAGATCACGAGGCTCACGAGGGCGATGACGACCTGGACGACGGTCTGCTGGACGCCGCCGCCGTAGAGCAGCCCGCCGTCGGTGGCGAGCAGCCCGGTACCCACGGTGCCCCAGAGGCCGGCGACGAGGTGGACGCCGACGACGTCGAGCGAGTCGTCGTAGCCGAAGCGGTACTTCAGGCCGACGGCCAGGGCGGCGAGCGCACCGGCGACGGCGCCCAAGCCGAGCGACCCGACGGGTGAGAGGCTGCCGCAGGCGGGGGTGATGGCGACGAGGCCGGCGACGACACCGGAGGCGGCGCCGATCGAGGTGGCGTGCCCGTCACGCAGCTTTTCGACGAGCAGCCAGCCGAGGATCGCGGCGGCGGTGGCGGCCGTGGTGTTGACCCACACGAGGCTGGCCACACCGTCGGCGGCGAGCTCGGAGCCGGCGTTGAAGCCGAACCAGCCGAACCACAGCAGACCGGCGCCGATCATGACGAGCGGGACGTTGTGGGGGCGCATGGCGGTCTTGCCGAAGCCGAGTCGCTTGCCGACGACGAGGGCGAGGACGAGGCCGGCCATGCCCGCGTTGATGTGCACGACGGTGCCTCCGGCGAAGTCGATCGGAGCGACGGTCGCCGCGCCGTCGGCCGTGCCGAAGAGCCAGGCGGCGAAGCCGCGCTCTGCACCGGACAGCAGCCCGCCGCCCCACACCATGTGGGCGATCGGGAAGTAGACCAGCGTGAGCCACACCGGGACGAAGACCATCCAGGTGGAAAACTTCACGCGGTCTGCGATGGCCCCGCTGATGAGCGCGACGGTGATGATCGCGAAGGTCAGCTGGAAGCCGGCGAAGAGGACCTCGGGGATCCACACGTCGGCGCCGAAGACGTCGATGACGGGCATGCCGTCGGCGCCGACGGTCCCGGTCACCCCGTCGACGGTGCTCGCGACGCCGCGCAGACCGAACTTCTCGAATGGGTTGGCCAGGATGCCGCCGATGTCGGACCCGCCGAAGGACATCGAGTAGCCCCACAGGACGTAGACGACGCCCGCGGCGCCCATGGCACCGAAGCTCATCATCATCATGTTGAGGACGGACTTGGCGCGGGTCATGCCGCCGTAGAAGAGGGCCAGGCCGGGCGTCATCAGGAGCACGAGGGCTGCGCAGATGATCATGAAGGCGGTGGCCGACGTGTCGATCGCTGGTGGTGTCGCCGCGAGGGGCGCGATGGTTGGACTCATGACGGCAAGAGTCCGCCGGTGCCGTTTCGTCAGCGGATGCCCCGTGTTACGTCGGTGTTTCCCTTGCGGCGCAGGCGTTACGACCCGGTGACACCACGCCCTCCGTCCCGCGTGATGAGACGCCGGCCATGGCATACGGTGGGCGGGCACGCACTTCATGCCGGGGGGTCAGCTGCCTGCGTGCCCCTCGGTCACGACGAGCAGGAGCCTCGATGACCGCGCCGCCCCCGGGACCGGGACAGCACCCTCCGTACGGCCAGCAGCCCTACGGTCAGCAGCCGTACACCCCACCGCCGTCGAAGGGGGTCCCGGCCTGGGTCTGGGTCGTCTCGATCCCCGTCGTCATCGCGCTGCTCATCTGCCTGTGCGGCGGGGTCGGCTACGTCGCCATGCAGGGTGGCGACGAGACGAGCACCGGTGCACCGCCCCCCATCTCGGGCGAGTCGACCGGAGGCCCGACGAGTGATCCCACGAGCGAGCCGACGAGCACCTCGACGAGTGGCGAGCCGAGCACGAGCACGAGCACGAGCACGTGGACCTCGACGTCCACGTCGACCTCGACGTCGTACGGGTCGACGACCACGACACCGACGAGTGTGCCCAGCGCGAGCGTCCCGCCGCCGCCGGCGGGGACGCCCAACACCGACGCGTCCCTGACGATCTCGTCGGACGAGGTCGAGCGGCAGATCGCCCGGGGCATGAAGCAGGTGGGGCACAAGGTCTCCGACATCTCCTGCCCGTCGCGCCTCGTGCTCATCAAGGGCCGCACGACGACGTGCACGGCGCCCGTGCCCGGGACGAGCCGGCGCTCGGACGTCAAGGTCAAGGTGGCGTGGGCGGTTATGACCTCCTCGACGGACAGCCGGTACTACCTGACCTTCGAGCAGTCGCTGCGCTGACGCCCGACGCATGCACGAGGCCCCCGACCACCGTGGTGGTCGGGGGCCTCATCGCTCGGTCCGGAGTCAGCCGACGATCGCGTCGACGAAGGCCTCCGGCACGAAGGGGGCCAGGTCGTCCGGCCCTTCGCCGAGGCCGACGAGCTTGACCGGCACCCCGAGGGTGCGCTGGACGGCGACGACGATGCCACCCTTGGCCGTGCCGTCGAGCTTGGTGAGCACGACACCGGTGATGTCGACCGCCTCGGCGAAGACCTTGGCCTGGGCCAGGCCGTTCTGCCCCGTCGTCGCGTCGAGGACGAGCAGCACCTCGTCGATGGGGGTCTGCTTCTCGATGACCCGCTTGACCTTGGACAGCTCGTCCATGAGGCCGACCTTGTTGTGCAGGCGCCCCGCGGTGTCGATGATCACGGCATCGACCTCGGCGTCCGCCGCGGCCTTGACCGCGTCGAAGGCGACGGCGGCCGGGTCGGCACCCTCGCGGTCGCTGCGGACCGTCGGGACACCGACGCGGGCCCCCCACGTCTCGAGCTGGTCGGCGGCCGCGGCGCGGAAGGTGTCGGCAGCACCGAGCAGGACGTCCCGGTCGTTGGCCACGAGCACTCGGGCGAGCTTGCCGACGGTCGTCGTCTTGCCCGTGCCGTTGACCCCGACGACGAGGATGCAGGCCGGGCGGTCGTCGACCCTGGAGGCGGCCAGGCCGCGGTCCATGCTCGGGTCGACGAGCTGGAGCAGGTCGTTGTAGAGCCAGTCCTTGGCGACCTCGGGGTCGGTCGTGCCGTCGACGGAGACGTGCTCGCGCAGCGAGTCGACGAGCTCGGTCGTGGGCTCCATGCCGAGGTCGGCGACGAGCAGGGTGTCCTCGACCTCCTCCCAGTCCTCCTCGGAGAGCTTGCCCTGGGAGAGCAGGGCGAGCAGCCCCTTGCCGATCGCGCCGTTGGAGCGCGCCAGGCGCGAGCGCAGGGCCCGCATCCGGTCGCGGGTGGGAGCGGGGGTGTCGACCGGCGCCTCGGCGGGCACCTCCGGCCCGACCGGGGACTCAGGCTCAGCCCGGGCGTCGGGCTGGGTCGGGGCCTCGGGCTCGGCGGGCGCCTGCGGCTCGGTGGCGAGCGGCGGCACGGTGCGACCCCGGTCGGCCTCCTCGTCCGAGGGGACGGGGGTGAGCTCGTCGTCCGCGGCTGGGGTCTTCGTCTCAGGGGCGGCGGTCTCCGGCGCGGCCGCCTCGGGGGCGGCGGGCTCCTCTGCCGGCGGGCTGGCTGGCTCGGGGTCCTCCCCCTTCGTCTCCTCCGGCGGGGCCTGCGGCTTGGCGTGGTCGCTCGGACGGTCGAGGACGATCGTGCCGCTGCGGTGGTCGGTGCTGCCCTTGGGCCGCTCCGGGGGGCGCCGCTCCGGCGGCAGCTCCTTGGTCCCACCGCGCCCGCCGCGCAGGAGGCCGATCGCCAGGCCCCCGAGCAGGAGCAGCAGGCCGACCGCGACGGCGATGTACTCAGTCAGTGTGTCGATACCCATCACCCGGCCATCTTCGCAGGCTACGCGGACCGCGCCGAACCCGTGGCGGCGTCACCGCTCTCGACCGCCGCCCGGAGGCACCCGCACCGAAGTTACCCGCAGGTCACGAACGAAGGGAGGGCACGGCCACCTCGGCCGCCGGGTCCGCGGCGAGCTCCGCGGCCCACGCCACGAGCCCGGCGACGTCGATGCCGTGGGGCGCGATCGCCGCGTAGCGCTCGATGGCGGCGGCACCCCGCCTCGTCACGCTGGCCGCCCCACGCGCATTGCCGCGCCGCTGGTGGGTCAGGCCGACGGCGAGCTGCGCCAGACCCTGCCAAAGCGCACGCTCAGGGTCGGGCGCCGCCTTCCACTGCTCCTCGAGCACCTCGTGGGCGTGGAAGGGCATCTCGCGGTCGAGGTAGTCCTGGGCCAACGCGAGCGCCTCATCGGCGGTGCGCTCGCCGGGCGCGACCCGCTCGACCCCGGCGCTGCCGTAGGGCAGGGGCCGGCCGAGCCCGTCACGGGGCCGGGCGTTTTCGGCCCGACCCCGGGCGTCGCGGTCTCGGGGCATCAGAAGAGCGAGACCCGCTCTTGCGGGTCGAGCCACATCTCGTCACCCTCCTGCGTGCCGAAGGCGGTGTGGAAGGCGTCGATGTTGCGCACCGCATTGGCCCGCACGTCCTGGGGGCTGTGCGGGTCGATGGACAGCAGCCGCACCGCCTCCTCCCGCCGGGCGTCGCCGCACCAGACGCGAGCCCAGTTGCTGAAGAAGCGCTGCTCCCCCGTCAGTCCGTCGGCGTCGCTCTCGCACGCGGCGTCGCCCGCGGCGATGAGGTAGGCCGCGTGACCGATGGCCAGGCCACCGATGTCGCCGATGTTTTCGCCGACCGTCAGGGCGCCGTTGACCGTATGGCCCGGGGCATTGCGCGTCGAGTAGGAGTCGAACTGGCGCACGAGGGCGTCGCGCCGCTCCTCGAAGGCCGCGCGGTCCGCCTCGGTCCACCAGTCGCGCAGGTTGCCCTGACCGTCGAAGGTGGAGCCGGCGTCGTCGAAGCCGTGGCCGATCTCGTGGCCGATGACCGCACCGATGCCGCCGTAGTTGTCGGCGTCGTCACCCTCGGCGTCGAAGAAGGGCGGCTGGAGGATCGCGGCGGGGAAGACGATCTCGTTGAGCCCCGGGTTGTAGTAGGCATTGACCGTCTGCGGGGTGAGGAACCACTCGTCACGGTCAACCGGCCCGCCGAGCTTGGCGAGCGCCCGGTCGACCTCGAAGGCCGCGACCCGGCGCACATTGCCCACGAGGTCGTCCTCGCGGATCTCGAGGCTGGAGTAGTCACGCCAAGTGCTCGGGTGGCCCACCTTGGGGGTGAAGGCCTCGAGCTTGGCGACGGCCTCCGCCTTGGTCTCCTCGCTCATCCAGTCGGATGCGGCGAAGGACCGGCGGAAGGCCTCGACGAGGTTGTCGACGAGCTCGCCCATCCGCTCACGGGCAGCGGGCGGGAAGTGGCGGGCGACGTAGAGCTCGCCGACGGCCTCGCCGAGCGAGTCGTCGACGAGGGAGACGCCACGCTTCCAGCGAGCCCGCTGCTCGGGGATGCCCGAGAGGGTCCGCCCGACGAAGTCGAACTCCGCGGCGACGACGTCGGACCCGAGGTAGGCGGCGTGGGCCTGGACGATGCGCAACCGCAGCCAGTCCTTCCACGTCTCGAGGTCAGTGGTGTCGAGCGTGAGCGAGAGCCCGCGCAAGAAGTCGGGCTGGCGCACGACGACCTCGGCGAAGGGGGACGACGCCCCGAGCCCGGAGGCCCAAGCACCCCAGTCGATGGCCGGGGCCAGCTCGGTGAGGGCAGCCGAGTCGAGGAGCGTGTACGTCCGGACGGGGTCGCGGTTGGCGACGCGGTCCCAGTGGTCACGGGCCAGCTCGGTCTCGAGGGCCACCACGCGCTCGGCGGTCTCGGCCGCCGCCTCGTCGTCGCGGCCGAGGACGAGACGCAGCAGGCGGGCGACGTGGGCCCGGTAGGCGCCGAGCGTCTCGGCGTGCTGCTCGTCGCGGTAGTACGACTCGTCGGGCAGGCCGAGCCCGCCCTGCTCGAGGTAGAGCACGTAGCGCGAAGAGTCCTTGTCGTCGGTGTTGACGAAGGGGAGGACGAAGCCGCTCACGCCGTCGCGCGCCAGACGCCCGGTGAGCGCCACGAGGTCGGGCGTGCTCGTCACGCCGTCCACAGCGTCGAGCAGGTCGGCGATCGGTGCGCTGCCCAGCTCGTCAGCCCGCTGCTCGTCGACGAAGGAGCGGTAGAGCGCCCCGACCTTGCCGGCGACGTCGTCCGGGGCCAGCTCACCGGCCTCGACCCGGTCGCTCACCTCCTCGATGAGGTCGCGCACGTCCTGCTCGGCACGCTCGCGCAGGACGTCGAAGGCCCCGTAGCGACCGCGGTCCGCCGGGATCTCCACCGCCTGCAGCCAGTGGTTGTTGACATGTCCGAAGAGGTCGTCCTGGGGTCGGACCGCAGGGTCGACGGGGCCTCGGAGGCCGGGGATGGTCTCGGAGGTGGAGCTCATGAGGCCTTTCGCTTGGAGGACGACGCGCTGGAGACCAGGCCGGAGGTGCGGGTCGCGGCACCGTCGGCGCTCTCGCGGACCTTGACGACGACCCGCTCGCCCCGGGCGGTGAGGATCTCGCGACCCTCGCGCCTCGCGGGGATGGCCACCAGGCCCATCACGGCGAAGGACAGGACAAGGCAGAGGATCAGCCCCACGATCATGGCGGTCATACCCCCATCGTCCCCCGTGACGACGGGCCGCTCAACTCGACCCGCCGCCCGGCACGGGCGTCATCGAGCGCCTGCGGGGCCTCAGGCCGGCTGGGCCTCGCCCGCCGGTGCGACGTCACGCAGGCGCTGGCTGACCACGGTCGTGATGCCGTCACCACGCATCGAGACGCCGTAGAGCGCGTCGGCGACCTCCATCGTCTTCTTCTGGTGGGTGATGACGATGAGCTGGCTGGAGTCGCGCAGCTCCTCGAAGAGCATGATGAGGCGGCCGAGGTTGGTGTCGTCGAGGGCAGCCTCGACCTCGTCCATGATGTAGAAGGGCGAGGGCCTGGCCTTGAAGATCGACACGAGCAGCGCGACCGCGACGAGCGAACGCTCACCACCGGAGAGCAGCGACAGGCGCTTGACCTTCTTGCCCGGAGGACGAGCCTCGACCTCGATGCCGGTGGTCAGCATGTTGCTCGGGTCGGTGAGGACCAGTCGCCCCTCGCCGCCGGGGAAGAGGCGGGAGAAGACCCCTTCGAACTGCTCGGCGGTGTCGGCGAAGGCCTCGGAGAAGACCTGCTCGACCCGCTCGTCGATCTCGGCGACGATCTCGAGCAGGTCCTTCTTGGACTGCCGCAGGTCCTCGAGCTGCGTCGTGAGGAAGGTGTGGCGCTCCTCGAGCGCCGCGAACTCCTCGAGCGCCAGCGGGTTGACCTTGCCGAGGGCCTTGAGTCCGCGCTCGGCGGTGCGCAGGCGCTTTTCCTGCACCTCGCGCACGTAGGGCTGCGGCTGCGGGAAGTCCTCGGACTCCGGGTCCTCGTCGGGACCGGCGACGTGGGGCACGAGCTGGTGCGGGCCGAACTCCTCCATGAGGACGTCGGGGTCGACTCCCAGCTCCTCGATGGCCTTGGCCTGCAGCTGCTCGATGCGGGCGATCTGCTGGGCGCGCGCGACCTCGTCGCGGTGCACCTCGTCGGTCAGCTCGCGCAGCGCGTCCTGCTGCTCGGTCAGCTCGGTGCGCAGCCCGCGCAGCGCCGCGTCGCGCTCGGCCCGGGCGGCCTCCCCCGCGTCGCGCTGCTGGCCGGCCACCGCCGCGGCGGCAGCGATCCGCTCCCCCGACCAGGTGGCGGCACTCTGCACGGCTGCCGCGACCTCGGCCTCGCGTCGGCGACGCTCGCGGCGGGCCCGCAGTCGCTCCCGGGCGGCGATCTCGTTGCGGGCGGCCCCCTCGAGCGACTCGGCCCGGCCGTGCAAGGAGCGGGCCCGCTCCTCCTTGGTGCGCAGAGCCAGACGCACCTCGGTCTCCGCGGTGCGCGCCGCGCTCGCCTCGAGCTCCAGACGCTCGCGGTCGTCGGTGTCGTCATCCGTCTCGTCGTCGGCCGGGGCCGCGGAGGCCTCCTCGAGGCGCTGCTCGAGCTCGGCGAGCTCGGCACGCTCGGACTCGAGCGCGGTCGTGACCTCGGTGATCTTGGCGCGGGTGCGCTCGGCCTCGCTGCGGGCGGTCCGGGTCGTCGTGCCCAGGCTGCCGAGCTGCTCGGCGACGGCCGCCATCCGGGCGTCGGACTCGTGCAGGGCCTCCATCGCGGCATCGCGCGCCTCGACGCACTCGGCGAGGGTGGCGCGGGCGCGGGTCAGGGCAAAGGCCGACTCCTCGCTGCGCCGGGTCGCGTCGTCGAGGCGGGTGCGGGTCTCGTCGACGGCGGCCTGCAGCTCGAGCAGGCTCGGTGCGGCGCTGGACCCGCCCCGCACGAAGCCCGGTCCGTAGACGTCACCCTCCTCGGTGACGGCGGTGACCTCGCCGACCCGCTCGAGGAGGGCCAGCGCGGCGGGCGTGTCCGAGACGACGGCGACCCGCTCGAGGACCTGCTCGACTGCGGGGCGGATGTCGTCGGGGGCCTCGAGCACGTCGAGCGCCCAGACGGCGCCGTCCGGCAGGGTGGGCCAGCTGCTCCGGTCCGAAGGGCGGGCCGTTGCGCCGACGACGAGCGTCGCCCGACCGGCGTCATCGGTGCGCAGCTGCTCGACGGCGCGGGCCGCCGCCGCGACGCTGCCGACCGCGAGCGCATTGCCGGCCTGGTCCAGCGCCGCGGCGATGGCCGCCTCGTGCCCCCCACGGACCGTGACGAGCTCGGCGACCGAGCCGATGATCTCGTGCTCCCCGGACGCGGCCTCGCGCAGCGCCTCGACCCCGTCCTTGCGGCGCAGGCTGAGCTCGAGGGCCTCGAGGCGGGCCTGGGCGGACTGGCGGTCGCGGTCGGCCGTGCGCCCGGCCTCGACGATCTGCTCGACCTCCTGGGTAGCGGAGTCGTGGGCGGCGGCGGTGCGTTCGTAGGCCTCGTCGAGGCCCTCCTCGCTCCCCTCCTCGTCGGCGATGGTCCCCTCGAGCCGGGTGAACTCCCGCTCGGCCTCGTCGGCGCGGGCGAGTGCCGTCGAGACGATCTCCTCGAGGCGCCCGACCTCGGCCTCACGGGCCTCGATGCGCGACCGGCGAGCGCCGACCTGCCCGGCGAGGCGGGCCAGGCCCTCACGCCGGTCGGCCGCGCGCTGGGCGAGGGTCGCGATGCGCTGCTGCTCGGCGGCGTGCGCCTGCTCCGCAGACTCGCGGGCGGCGACGGCTGCGGCGAGCTCCTCCCCCACGCGGGCGATGTCGGCGCGCAGCGTCTCCTCGTCGGCACGTGCCCTGGCCGCCTGCTCACGCAGAGCGTCCGGGTCGCGGCCGCTCGTCGTCTCGACCTCCTCGTCCTGGCCGAGCAGGCGCACCCGCTCGGCGGCGAGGGAGGCGGTCGCGGCGAGGCGGTCGGTGAGCGTCGCCAGCCGGGTGGCGCGCTGCTGCGCGGCGACGAGCTCGGCAGCGGCGGCGGCCCCGGCCTCCTCGTGCTCGGTGATGCGGGTGCGGGCGGCGAGCACGGCCTGCTCGAGGGTCTTGCGCCGCTCGAGCATGGCCTGCTCGTCGGCGACCTCCTGCTGGAGGGCCGAGGTCATCCGCACGAGGTCGTCGGCGAGCAGGCGGTGACGAGCATCGCGGGCGTCGGCCTGGATGACCGCTGCCTTGCGGGCGGTCTCGGCCTGGCGGCCCAGCGGCCCGAGCTGGCGACGGATCTCGGTGGTCAGGTCCGCGACGCGCGAGAGGTTGGCCTCCATCCCCTCGAGTTTGCGGATCGCCTTTTCCTTGCGCTTGCGGTGCTTGAGGACGCCGGCGGCCTCCTCGATGAAGCCGCGGCGCTCCTCGGGGGTCGCCCGCAGGACGGCATCGAGCTGGCCCTGCCCGACGATGACGTGCATCTCCCGGCCGATGCCGGAGTCGGAGAGCAGCTCCTGGATGTCGAGCAGCCGGCACGAGGTGCCGTTGATCGCGTACTCCGAGCCGCCGTTGCGAAACATCGTGCGGCTGATCGTCACCTCGGTGTAGTCGATCGGCAGCGCACCGTCGGTGTTGTCGATCGTCATCGTCACCTCGGCGCGGCCCAGCGGCGCCCGGCCGGCCGTCCCGGCGAAGATGACATCCTCCATCTTGCCGCCGCGCAGCGACTTGGCCCCCTGCTCGCCCATGACCCAGGCGAGGGCGTCGACGACATTGGACTTGCCCGACCCGTTGGGTCCGACGATGCACGTGATGCCCGGCTCCAGGCGCATGTGGGTCGCCGAGGCGAACGACTTGAAGCCCTTGAGGGTGAGGCTCTTGACGTACACGAGCGAGGCGCTCCTCGGGCCGGCGGCGGGATGAGTTCGGGCCACTCTACTTCCGGGCAGCCGGAGGCCGGGGCGCTGCGCCCCCTTCGCTCAGGCGGTGAGGATGATCGGGTCGCCGTCGGTGATGGCGACCGTGTGCTCGCTGTGGGCACCACGCGAGCCGTCGACGCTGCGCAGGGTCCACCCGTCGGGGTCCGTGTAGATCTCGTCGGTCGTCGCGAGGAACCACGGCTCGATGGCGATGACCAGGCCCGGCCGCAGGGGCATGCCCCGGCCCGCCCGACCGTCGTTGGCGACGTGCGGGTCCCCGTGCATCTCGCGGCCGACACCGTGCCCGCCGAAGTCGGTGTTGATCGAGTAGCCCTCGCCGCGGGCGACGGCTGCGATCGCCGCACCGATGTCGCCGATCTTCTTGCCGGGGCGGGCGACCTCGATCGCCGCCGCGAGCGCTCGCTCGGTCGTGTCGATGAGCCGCAGGTCCTCGGGGTCGGGCGTACCGACGACGAAGGACCGGGCCGCGTCGCACACCCAGCCCTCGACCGACACGGCGAAGTCCACGGACAGCAGGTCACCGTCGCGCAGCCGGTAGTCGTGCGGCAGGCCGTGCAGGACGGCGTCGTTGACCGAGGTGCACAGGACCTTGCCGAAGGGGCTGGCCCCGAAGGAGGGGTGGTAGTCGATGTAGCACGAGGTCCCGCCGGCGGCGCGGATCATGTCGTGCGCGATCGCATCGAGCTCGAGGAGGTTGGTGCCGACCTCGGCGACCTCGGTGAGGCGCTGCAGCACGTCTCGCACGAGCCGCCCGGCGGGGCGCATCTGCTCGATCTCGCGGGGGGTCTTCAGCTCGATCATGCGATCAGTCCTCGTCCGGGCCGGCCTGCTGGCTGGCGATCTGCTCGTGGTGGTGGATGACCTCGGCGATGACGAAGTTCAAGAACTTCTCCGCGAAGACCGGGTCGAGGCCGGCCGTGTCGGCGAGGTCGCGCAGTCGCGCGATCTGGCGCTCCTCGCGCGCCGGGTCGGCGGGCGGCAGGTCCATGCGCGCCTTGAGCACCCCGACGCTCTGCGTCGCCTTGAACCGCTCGGCGAGCAGGTGGATCAGCGCCGCGTCGATGTTGTCGATGGACTGACGCAGTCGCAGCAGCTCGGGGGGTGTCTCGCTCACCCGGTCAAGGCTAGGTCACGTGCCCGGCTCGGCTCGAGGGCCTCTCACTTCTCGACGAAGCCCGCGACTCCTCCCTTCGCGCTGCCGTCCTGACGCACCACCGACGTGACCTGACCGGGCCGGCGCGTCGTCGAGGGCTCCTCCCGCAGGAGCCGGTCCAGCGCGGCCAACGCCGAAGGGGAGCCCTGCGCCACGACCTCGACCCGCCCGTCGTCCATGTTGCGGGCGTGGCCGACCAGACCCAGCTCGAGGGCCCGGGAGCGGGTCCACCAGCGGAAGCCGACGCCCTGCACCCGGCCCCGGACGAAGTAGGTCGCGCGCTCCGTGCTGGTCATGGCGGCGAAACTACCCGCTCCCCGGTGCGCCTCCACCACCCGAGGGCCGCGCGCGCCTAGCGTCGGGTGCGTGGGTCAGCCAACCGCCACCGCCGACGCAGAGGCCACCTCCGCGCCCGAGGCCACCTCCCCGCCAGCCCCGGCCGGCCGTGCCAGCCGCGGCCACCTCGCCGGGCTCGACGGCCTGCGGGCCCTGGCGATCGTCGCGGTCGTCGTCTTCCACCTCGACCCGGCCTGGCTGCCCGGTGGATTCCTCGGCGTCGACGTCTTCTTCGTCATCTCCGGCTTCCTCATCACCACACTGCTCGTCCGCGAGCGGCGGGACACCGGGCGGGTGGACCTGCGGGGCTTCTGGACCCGCCGGGCCCGACGCCTCCTGCCCGCCCTGCTCGTCGTCGTCCCGGTGGCGATCCTCATCGCCCGCACCGTCGAGGCCGACCTGCTCGTCGGCGTGCGCCGCCAGGCGCTCGGAGCCCTGACCTTCTCGACCAACTGGCTCGAGATCGCCCAGGGCAGCAACTACTTCGCCGCCACCTCGCCGCAGCTCTTCATGAATTTCTGGAGCCTGGCGGTCGAGGAGCAGTTCTACCTCGTGTGGCCGCTGGCGATGATCGGCCTGCTGTGGCTGCACCGCCGCTTCGCCGTCACCGAGGGCGCGCTCGCCACCCTCGTGCTCGGGCTGGGGCTCACCTCCGCCGTGCTCATGGCGGTGACCTTCGACCCCGCGGCGCCCACCGTCGCGTACTACGGCACGCACACCCACCTCGTCGGCCTCATGCTCGGTGCCGCCCTGGCGATCGTGTGGACCGGCCCGCTGCGGGCGTACACGACGAGCCGGGTGTGGTGCACCCGTCGACCGTGGATCGTCGGCGCCGCCATCGTGACGATCGCGCTGCTGCTGGCCTTCGCCGCCGAGGACCACGCGTGGACCTTCCGCCTGGGCATCCCGCTCGTGTCCGTCGCGACCGCCGTGCTCCTGCTCGCGGCCGTGGAGCGCCCCGGGCGGCTGCGCAGCACCCTCGAGCTGCCGCCCCTGACGTGGATCGGGCAGCGCTCCTACGGCATCTACTTGTGGCACTGGCCGGTCATCCTCATCGTCGCCCAGGACATCCCGACGAGCGCCGGCTCCGCCGCCTTCGTCTGGACGCGTGTGTGGGCCGTCGTCGTGACGCTGGCCCTGGCCGACCTGTCCTACCGCTTCATCGAGACCCCCGTGCGCCGGCTCGGCTTCCGCGAGACGGGTCGTCGCATCCTCGGCGCCTTCACGCTCCTGCAGTCGGCGCGGGCCCGCCGCGTCGTGCTCGGCACCGCCGTCGCCGCCGCCCTCGTGCTCGGGCTCGTCCTCGTCACGGCCCCTGACACCACGTCGACCCAGCGCACCATCGAGGCCAACGAGGCCCGCGCGGCCGCCCCCCGCAAGACCGAGCCCGCCCCGACCTTCTCCGGCACCGCGAGCTTCACGATGCCGGAGGGGGACGAGATCGACGTCTTCGGCGACTCGATGGTCGTCGGCTCGGTGCCCGCGCTCGAGTACTACTTCCCCGGCGTCCAGATCGACGCGAAGTCCAACCGCCGCTGGTCCGACGGGCGCTCGGCCATCGAGGCGGCCGGCTCCTCGCTGCGCCGCGCCGTCGTCCTGGCCTTCGGCACCAACGCGGGCACCGAGCCCGAGACGATCCGCGCGATCCTCGACGAGATCGGCGACGACCGCATGGTCGTCATCGTCAACCTCCACGCCGATCGGCTCTCCCGCATCGACGACGACAATGCCGAGCTGCGCAAGATCGCGGCCGAGCGGCCCAACGTCGCCCTGGCCGACTGGGACGCGGCCGTGGCGGCGGAGGACCTGCAGGCCGACGGAATCCACCCTTCGCTCGGCGGGGCGCACACCTACGCGGCGACGATCCGGCAGGCCTTCGCCGACCTCTCCGAGAAGCACACCGGCAAGGCCGTGACGCTCAAGGACCTCCCCCGCCCCTGACCCCGCATCTCCCTAGGGAAATCACCCATCCGGACCACATTTCCCTAGGGAAATGCGCACACCCGGCCGCATTTCCCTAGGGAGATGCGCACGCCCGGCCGCATTTCCCTAGGCAGATGCCGACCTCGGGCGCACCTGGCAGCGCGGACACGAGGTGGAGCTGCGGTTCATGAACTGCTCGCGTCGCATCGTCGTGCCACACCGCGGGCAGGGGCGTCCCTCCTGGCCGTAGGCGGCGAGCGACCGGTCGAAGTAGCCCGAGGCGCCGTTGACATTCACATAGAGCTCGTCGAAGCTCGTGCCGCCCTGCTCCAGGGCCTGCGCCATGACGTCGCGCGCATGGTCGAGCAGGCGCGCGATCGCCGGCTTCGTCAGCGACGAGGCGAGCCGCTCCCCGTGGACCCCGGCACGCCACAGCGCCTCGTCGGCGTAGATGTTGCCGATGCCGGAGACGACGGTCTGGTTGAGCAGCACCCGCTTGATCCCGCTGCGCCGCCGCTTGATGTCGCGCACGACGACGTCACGGTCGTAGTCGGGGTCGAAGGGGTCGAGCGCGATGTGCGTGATGCCCTCCGGCACACCGTCGACGAGATCGGCGAGGGCGAAGCCGCCGAAGGTGCGCTGGTCGACGAAGCGCAGCTCGTGGCCGGCGTCGGTGAAACGCACCCGAGCGTGGGTGTGGCGGGCCTCCGCGTCGTCGGGGTCGGTGACGAGCATCTGCCCGCTCATGCCGAGGTGGACGACCAGCCCCTCGTCGGGCACGGCGTCAGGCCCCTCGGCGAGGGCCAGCCACAGGTACTTGCCGCGCCGGTGGGCCCCGGTGACGGTGCGACCGGCGAGGCGGTCCTCGAGATCACGCGGACCGGGCACGTGGCGTCGAGCCACCCGCTCGCCGCGCAGCGACACGGTCTCGATGGTCCGTCCGGTGACGTGGGCGGCCAGTCCGCGTCGGACGACCTCGACCTCGGGCAGCTCGGGCACGTCAGGCCGAGGTCTGGGGCGCGTCCGCGGTCAGCGCCGCGTACGCGTTGGCCGCAGCCTGCTGCTCGGCGTCCTTCTTCGACCGCCCGACACCGGTGCCCCGCACCTCGTCGCCGACGTGGGCGTGGGCGGTGAAGGTCTTGTCGTGGTCGGGACCCTCGTCGCTCGTGCGGTACTGCACGCCGCCGAGACCTTGGGCGGCCGCGACCTCCTGCAGGGAGGTCTTCCAGTCGAGGCCGGCGCCGAGGTTGGCCGAGCTCTTCATCACCGGGCCGAGCAGGGAGTGCACGAGCAGCCCCGCGGCGTCGAGGCCGCGGGGCTTGGGCGTCGAGAGGTAGACCGCGCCGATGACCGCCTCGACGGTGTCGGCGAGGATCGAGTTCTTGTCCCGCCCGCCGGTCGTCTCCTCGCCGCGCCCGAGGCTGACGAAGTCACCGAGACCGATGGTCCGGGCGACCTCCGCCAGGGCACGCATGTTGACCACGGCGGCCCGCAGCTTCGCCAGCTCCCCCTCGCTGAGGTCAGGGTGCGTCGAGTGCAGGTGGTCGGTGACGACGAGCCCGAGCACCGAGTCCCCGAGGAACTCGAGGCGCTCGTTGTGGGGCAGGCCGCCGTTCTCGTAAGAGTACGAGCGGTGTGTGAGCGCACGCGTGAGCAGCGGCTCGTCGACGGGCTCCCCGGTCACCTCGGTGAGGTATCGGGAGAGCTCCTCGACGGGCCGCTGCTGCGGTGAGGTCCTGTCGCTCATTGCGACAGGAGGCTCAGGCCTGGTGCTCGGTACGGTCCGCGGTCGCGTAGTAGCGACCCTTGTAGGTACCGCAGGAGGGGCAGGCCTGGTGGGCCGGCGCCGGCGACTTGCACTGGGGGCAGGTCGACAGCGCGGTCGGCGTCGCCTTCCAGTTCGCGCGGCGGCTACGGGTGTTGGAGCGCGACATCTTCCGCTTCGGGACGGCCACGTCAGTTCCTCTTCTCTTCGTTGTCCTCATCCCCCGCCTGGGCGGCCAGAGGCGCAAGCGCCTCGAGTGCCGCCCACCGGGGGTCGATCAGCTCATGGTGGTGCTCCGGGTCGTCCTCGAGCCTGGCTCCACACTCGGAGCACAGTCCCGGACAGTCGTCCCGGCACACCGGTTGGAAGGGCAGGCTCGGCAGCACCGCGTCCCGCAGCACCGGCTCGAGGTCGATCTGGTCGTCCTCGATCTGGTGCTCTTCCTGCTCGTCGGCCTCGGCATCCACCTCGCGGTGGTGCTTCGCCCGATCCGGCCAGACGAACAGCTCCTGGAAACGGTTGTCGACCGGTAGGTCGATTTCGTCCAGGCACCGCACGCATGCGCCCGTCGCCGTGGCAGAGACCGTCCCCGTCACCAGCACGCCCTCGTGCACGGACTCCATCCGCACCGTCAGGTCCATCGGGTGACCCTCGGGGACGGACAGCACATCCGTGCCGAAACCGGCAGGTGCTCCGGCCTGGACGTCCACTTCATGCATCGACCCGGGTCGTCGGCCCACGTTCTTGGCATCAAGCACCAAGGGCGAGGAGGGGGCGTTGCGTTCCATGGCTCCAGTCTCCGGAAGAACGGCCCACGACACGACGACGTAGACCGACGCACCAGACTACCGGCGATCCCCCCTTCGTCCCAAACCGGCGAAGGGGGCGGCGCTCAGGGCCCCGGCAGCCGCTCGACGAGGGCGTCGCGCACCTCGTCGGAGACCAGTCCGGTGACGTCGCCGCCGAAGCGGGCGACCTCCTTGACGAGCGAGGAGGAGACGTGCTCGTGGCGGGGGTCGCCGGGGATGAAGAGGGTCTCGACACCCGTGAGGTGCCGGTTCATCAGGCCCATCGGCCACTCGTAGGAGAAGTCGGTCTCCCCGCGCAGCCCCTTGAGCAGGACCTGCGCGTCGAGCTCCGCGCACACGTCCACGACGAGCTGGTTGGCGAAGGGAGCGACCCGCACGTTGCTGAGGTCCCCGACCTGAGCCTCGATGAAGGCGACCCGCTCGTCGACGGTGAAGGTGCCCTGCTTGGCCGGGTTGTGCAGGATCGCGACGACGACCTCGTCGAAGAGCGTGGCGGACCGGCGAAAGACGTCGACGTGGCCGACCGTCACCGGGTCGTAGGAGCCGGGGCAGACGGCGCGGGTCACGACGGCTGGTCGTCGTTGGGGAGCAGACCGTCGTCGTAGGCCTGCTTGACGATGGACTCCACCTGCTCGATGCTGCCGGCGCCGGCCTCGAGGAGCTCGTTGCGCCTGGCGGACCAGCTCTTGCCGAGCTGCTCGCGCAGCTCCTCGCTCGCGTCCTCCCGGGCCGGGTTGAGGATCGTCAGCTCCTCCTCGCCGATGTGGTGGTTGAGCACCTCCGCGACGGCCTCGAGGGCGT
This sequence comes from Janibacter hoylei PVAS-1, assembly GCF_004025845.1. NCBI lineage: Bacteria > Bacillati > Actinomycetota > Actinomycetes > Micrococcales > Intrasporangiaceae > Janibacter > Janibacter hoylei. The sequence goes on along the minus strand of NZ_PIPF01000013.1, from coordinate 106,453 downwards.
CCTGAAACTTCTGCGTGTCGGTGCCCTTGGCCCGGAGCAGGTGGAGCAGCGCCTCGTTGGTCGCCGCGTGCTCCTTCTCGCCGTGCTCCTCCTCCTCGCCGGCGATGACCTTGCGCGACTTCAGCTTCGGGTAGGCGATCTCCTCCTCGGCCTCGCTGTGGGCGATGAGCAGTGCGGCGAAGGCGGCGCGGGCCGCCTCGCGATCAGCCGTGGCGTCGCGCATGTCGCGCATGAGGCTCTCGAAGAGCCGGTGGTCGTCGGCGATGAGGTCCGTGATGTCGCCTGCTGCCGGCCGCGGGATCGTGTAGTCGCTCATGTCCCCATTCCTACCGGATGATCGGGGACGGTGCGGGAGGCCGGCCGCTCAGATCTGGTAGTCGGGGGCGACGCGGATGGCAAACCACAGCGTCGTCTCGCCGTAGGCCTTCGAGCCCTCGGCGACGATGCCGTCGGGCCAGGTCGGCTCAGGCGAGCGGGACGAGCGCTCGATGACGATGACCGGCTCCTGGGCCAGCCACTGGTGGGCGAGGAGCATCTCGAGGACGGCGGTGAGCGAGTCCTCGGTGACGTCGTAGGGCGGGTCGGCGAGGACGAGGTCGTAGCGCAGCGAGGCCGGACGGTCGAGGGCCTGCTCGACGGTGCTCGACTGCAGCCGCGCGCCGGCGACGCCGAGGTCGGAGATGTTGGCGCGGATCGTCGCGGACGCCCCGCGGTCGGACTCGACGAGCAGCACGCTGGCCGCGCCGCGGCTGGCCGCCTCGAGGCCGAGGGCCCCGGAGCCGGCGTAGAGGTCCATGACGTGCGCCCTGTCGATGACATCGCGCGCCTCGAGGGAGCTGAAGAGCGCCTCGCGCACCCGGTCGGTCGTGGGCCGCGTGCCGTCGCCGGAGGGGGTGCGCAGTCGTCGGCCGCCGGCCTCGCCGCTGATGATCCGAGTCACCGCTCCATGATGCGTCATCGGGTCGGCGAGGGACCACCCGGGCGCGGGTCCGCCCCTCGCCCGAGGTCACCGCGACGAAGGGAGCGACTCAGCCCTTCTCGAGGTAGGCCGCCTGCTCAGCGTCGAGCCAGTCGGTGATCGTCTCGCGCAGCTGCGGGTGGTCGCTGAGCTCCGGGTCGGCGTCGAGCAGGCCCTGCGCGTCCTCGCGGGCGGCGACGATGAGCGGCTCGTGCTCGAGCACCGACAGGTGCTGCAGCTGGCTGCGCACGCCGTGCTGGGCGGTGCCGAGCACGTCGCCCTCGCGGCGCTGGGTCAGGTCCAGGCGCGCGAGCTCGAAGCCGTCCGTGGTCGCGCTCACGGCCTGCAGCCGCTCGAGCGCCGACTCGCTGTCGGTGTCCGTCATGAGCAGGCACAGGCCGGGGTGGCCGCCACGGCCCACGCGTCCACGCAGCTGGTGCAGCTGCGAGACGCCGAAGCGGTCGGCGTCGCGGATGACCATCATCGAGGCATTGGGCACGTCGACCCCGACCTCGATGACGGTCGTCGACACGAGCACGTCGATCTCGCCGGCGTGGAAGCGCGCCATGACGCGCTCCTTGTCCTCCGGGGCCATCCGCCCGTGGAGCATCTCGAGGGTGACGCCCTGGAGGACCGGGTGCTCGGCGAGCGCCGCGATCGTCTCCTCGACCGCGGCGAGGGGTCGCTCCGTGCGCTCCTGCTCGACACGCTCACCGTCGTCGTGCTCGTCGTCGACGACGGCGTCCTCGGCGACGAGGTCGACCCCGTCGAGGTCGTGCGGGTCGTCGCCGCCGATGCGGGGGCAGACGACGTAGACCTGACGTCCGGCCGAGACCTCCTCGGCCACGCGGGCCCAGGTGCGGTCGACCCACCCCGGCTTGCGGGCCTCGACGACGTGGGTGGTGATCGGCTGGCGGCCCCGCGGCAGCTCCCGCAGGGTCGACGTCTCCATGTCGCCGAAGACGGTCATCGCCACGGTCCGCGGGATCGGGGTCGCCGTCATGACGAGCAGGTGGGGTGGAGTGACGCCCTTGGCGCGCAGGGCATCTCGCTGCTCCACGCCGAAGCGGTGCTGCTCGTCGACGACGACGAGCGCGAGGTCGGCGAAGGAGACCTTGTCCTCGAGCAGGGCGTGGGTGCCGATGACGATGCCGGCCTGCCCGGAGGCGATCTCGAGCAGCGTCTCGCGGCGGCGGGCTGCCGACATCGACCCGGTGAGCAGGGCGACGCGGGTGGCGTGCTCGTCGCCGCCGAGCATCCCCCCTTCGGCCAGGTCACCGAGCATGGCGGTGATCGACGCGGCGTGCTGGGCGGCGAGCACCTCGGTCGGCGCGAGGAGCGCCGCCTGTCCCCCGCTGTCGACCGCGGCGAGCATCGCGCGCAGGGCGACGATCGTCTTGCCCGAGCCGACCTCGCCCTGCAGGAGGCGGTGCATGGGGGTCGGGCGGGCCATCTCGTCGAGGATCTCGCGACCGACCTGCTGCTGTCCCGGCGTCAGCTCGAAGGGCAGCCGCTCGTCGAAGGCTGCGAGCAGGCCACCCTCGCGGGGGGCGCGTCCCTGCGTGACGACCGCCGCTGCCGCGCGCCGCCGCTGCCCGAGGATGCACTGGAGGACCAGCGCCTCCTCGTAGCGCAGCCGCTCCCTGCCGGCCTCGACGTCGGCGTGGTCGCGGGGTGCGTGGATGGCACGAAGGGCGGACCTCCGGTCGAGCAGGCCACGCCGGGTCCGCACGGCCTCGGGCACGGCGTCGACGACGCCGTCGAGATGCCCGAGCACGAGCCGCACGCAGCGGGTGATCGTCCACGGGTGCACGCCGGGCACGTGGCGGTAGATCGGGATGAGGCCGGTGTGGTCGGCGTCGCCGAGCTCACCGAGGGCCGCGGCCTCCTCGAGCGAGGCGTAGCCCGGGTGTGCGAGCTGGGTGACGCTGCGGTACTCCGAGACGGTGCCGGCGAAGAGGAACTCGCGCCCGGCGACGAGCTTGTGCTCATGGCCGCGCGCGTCGAAGAAGGTCACGCGCATCCGCGAGCGCCCGTCGGTGATCGTGGCCTCGAGCATGCGGCCGCGGCGGGACTTCATCGTGCGGGTCTCCGCGTGCTCGACCCTGGCCACCGCGACGAGGAAGTCCCCGGGGCGGGGACAGCCGAGGTCGGGGGCGGCGGTGCGGTAGCGCCGGGGCCAGAAGTCGAGCAGCTCCCCGACGGTCTCGATCTGCCGGTGCTTGGCGAGCTTGCCGGCTGCCTGGCCGCCGAGCAGCCCCTTGAGCCGGGTCTCCTCGGTCGCCACTACTCGGCCCCGAGGAGGAGCAGGTAGTGCGGCTGGACGCCGTCGACGACCTGCACCTCGATGCCGGCGCGCCGGGACTCGATCCACCCGGTGACGGCCTCGGCGAGCCCGTCGGGTGCGTCCTCGCCGACGACGAGCGTCACGAGCTCGGTGCCCGCGGAGACGATGCCCTCCAGCACCTCGCGGGCGACCTGCTCGGCGTCGGAGCCGACGATGGTGATGTCGCCGCTCACGACCCCGAGGACGTCACCGACCTCGCAGAGCCCACCGCTCGTCAGCCCGGCCTTGACGGCGACCGTCACGGCGCCGTGCCGGGTGGCGGCGGCCGAGCGGGTCATCGCGAGGACGTTGTGCTGCGTCGTCGCGCCCGGGTCGAAGACGGCGAGCGCCGCCAGTCCCTGGACCGCGGTCACGGAGGTGATGACGTGGACGGTCTGCCCCTCCTGGGCTGCGGCGTGGGCTGCCGCGTCGGCGGCCATCCGGGTGTCACGGTCGTTGGGCAGGAGGATGACCTCCTCGGTCCCGGCCTGGCGCACCGCCGCGACGAGCTCGCCCGCCGAGGCGCGGTGGCCGGGGCCCGAGGCGACGGTCGTCGCCCCGGCCTCCTCGAGCAGGGCGGCGATGCCGGGACCGGCCGCGCAGGCGACGATCGACAGGCCGCCCTTCGGGGCCGGTGCGATGGTCTCCAGGAGGGTCACGGCGACCCGGCGCGGTACCCCGTGCTCGATGCCGGCCTCGAGGGCCGCCCCGATGTCGTCGGTGTGCACGTGCACGTGGCACACGTCCTCCGCGGTCGACACGACGACGCTGTCGCCGATCTCGTCGAGCCGCTGACGCAGCCGGGTCACGCCCCCTTCGTCCACGTCGTGGAGCAGGTACATGACCTCGTGGGCCGGGCCGTCGTGGGGAGCCGTCACGGCGGCCCCGTCGACCGGGCGGGTCCAGCCCGGGCGCCGCTCGAGCGTGGGGTTGAGGGTGAACTCGTCGACGGCATAGCTCGTCGGCGCGCCCTCCTCGTGCACGACCTGGTCCAGGGCCTCGACGAAGAGGAGGTACCCGGCGCCGCCGGCATCGACGACCCCGGCATCGGCGAGCACCTGCAACTGGTCCGGGGTGCGCGCCAGCGCCGCGCGCGCTGCGTCGACGGCTGCTCGGGTGAGCTCCCCGAGGCTGCCCCCGTCACGACAGACCTGCTCGGCCCGCTCGGCGGTTGCGTCGGCGACGCTGAGGATCGTCCCCTCCTGCGGGCGCACGACGCTCTCGCGGGCCCGGTCGGCACCGCGGCGCACCGCTTGGGCCACGGCCTTGGTGTCGATCGACACGAGGTCGCCGGCGCTCACGACCTCGCTGACCCCGCGGATCATCTGGCTGAGGATGACGCCGGAGTTGCCCCGGGCGGACATCAGGGCCGCGCGGGAGATGGCGGCGGCCTCGCTGGGCAGCGGGAGGCTGCCGAAGGTCCCGGCACGCTCCTGCTCCGAGCGGGCGGCGTCGAGGGCCTGGTCGAGGGTGAGGTACATGTTGGTGCCCGTGTCACCATCGGGGACCGGGTAGACGTTGAGCGCGTCGATCTCGGCACGCCTCGCGGCGAGTGCGGCGCGGGTCACCACGACCCACCGGCGCACGGAGTCAGCGTCGAGGACCTCCAGCACGCCGTCAGGGTAGTGGAGAAGGACCGCCCCCACGCCGTTTTGGTGGTGTCGTGCTCACTCGGCTACTCTGTACCGGTTGCCCGGTGACAGCTCCGCCTCTTCGGTGGAGTGCCCGAGCACGACACTCACGTTACTGACGAACACAGGAGATACCCGTGGCTGCCAACTGCGACGTCTGCGGCAAGGGACCGTCCTTCGGACACTCCATCTCGCACTCGCACCGCCGCACCAAGCGTCGCTGGAACCCGAACATCCAGCGCGTTCGGGCCAAGGTGGGCGACGCCGGGGTGACCCCGAAGCGTCTCAATGTCTGCACCTCGTGCCTCAAGGCCGGCAAGGTCAAGCGCTGACCCGAGCCTGACGACATCGCCGCCGCTCCCCTCACGGGGACGGCGGCTTTTTCGTGCGTCCACGGGCGCCACCGCCACGGCCGAAGGGGGTCACCCCCGGAAGTGGTCCCAGCCGATCACCTCGGGTGCTGTGCCGTCGACGAGCACCGCGGGCTCCCCGGCCGCACAGCTGCCGAGGACCTGCCAGCCAGCGGGGACGTCGGCCGGCGCGAAGGTCGCCACGAGCGAGTGCTCCTCGCCCCCGCTGAGCACCTGGACGAGTGCCTCGTCGGCCCCCAGGGCCCGGGTGAGCGGGCCGTCGGCCTGCACGCGCAGTGCCTGCCCGTCGAGCTCGACCCGCACGCCGCTCGCACGGGCGACCCGGCCGAGGTCGCGCACGAGCCCGTCGGAGACGTCGATCATCGACGTCGCCCCGGCACGCGCCGCCGCGGGCCCCTCGCGCCAGGGCGGCGACCCGGCGGTCCGGTGGACGAGGCAGAGGTCGTGGGCCGCCTGCTCGGACCCGCCCGGCTCGCCGTCGAGGTGGGTGCGTCCGCGACCCGCGAGCAGGAGCTGCAGCCCTCCCCCGGACCGGCCGAGCCCGCCCCGGACGGCGACGACGTCGCCGGGCCGGGCACCGTCGCGACACACGGGTGGACGCCCTTCGAGGTCACCGGTCGCCGTGATCGCGACGACGACCGTGCCGGAGGCCGCCGACGAGAGGTCGCCGCCGAGCACGGGGGCACCGGCCTCCCCCGCGGCCTGCGCGATGCCCTCGGCGAGCTCGAGCGCCCAGGCCACCTCGGTCTCCGGGTCGGCCGCGAGCGCGACGAGCAGCCCGGTGGGCACCGCACCCATCGCCGCGATGTCCGCGATGTTTTGCGCGACGACCTTGAGCCCCACCTCGCGCGCTGACGACCAGTCGTCGCGCCAATCACGCCCGCGGACCATGGAGTCGGTCGTGAGCACGACACTCCCCGAGGGGGCGGCGAGCACCGCGGCGTCGTCGCCGGGGCCGAGCGGCACGGCCGCGGGCCCGGTGATCCCGCCGAAGCGCGGGAAGAGCTGCTCGAGCAGCTCGCCCTCGGTGAGGTCACGCAGGCGCGTGCGGGGCATCCGGGCTCTCCGTCCGACGAAGGGGGGTCAGGACCGCACGGTAGCCTCCCGGCCGTGCCCACCACTCCCCGACCTCGCGTCGCGCTCGCCTGTGCCCTCGCCCTGCCCCTGCTGCTCGCCGGCTGCGCCGGGGCCGTCGAGGTGGGCGTGCCCGGGGCGGCGGGTAGTCCGGCGTGCACCGCCGCGAGCGAGCACTGGCCGCAGGAGCTGTCGGGTCAGGCCCCCGTGGAGACGGACCCGAGCGACCCGGCTGTCCGGGCGTGGGGCGACCCGGCGATCGTCGCGCGCTGCGGTGTGCCGGCGATGCCGCCCACCGAGGAGCAGTGCGTCGTCGTCGACGAGATCGGGTGGGTCGCCGAGGACCTGGGTGACGGCACGCGACTGACGAGCTTCGGTCACGACCCGGCGATCGAGGTCATCGTGCCGCAGGAGCAGGGGCCGGGCCCGCTCCTCCTGCCGGCCTTCAGCGAGGCTGTCGAGGAGCTGCCGACCAACGGCCGGGAGTGCTCCTGAGTCCGGGGCACTCCCCCTTCGCTGCGCATCTCCCTAGGGAAATACGGCCCTCCTGCGCATTTCCCTAGGGAGATGCGCACCCCTGGGCACATTTCCCTAAGGAGATGCGCACCCCTCGGCACATTTCCCTAGGGAAATGACGGCGAAGGGAGGGTCAGCGCAGGCCGACGGGGCGCTCGAGGGCGAGCTGGATGAGCTCGTCGACGAGCTCGGGGTAGGTCACGCCACTCGCCTCCCACATGCGCGGGTACATCGAGTGGGGCGTGAAGCCGGGCATGGTGTTGATCTCGTTGATGACCACGGCACCGCCGTCGGTGACGAAGCAGTCGACCCGCGCCAGGCCTTCGCAGGCCAGGGACTCGAAGGCGGCCGCTGCCAGGCGACGCACCTCGTCTGTGACGGCCTCGGACAGGTCGGCCGGGCAGGAGAGGACGACCGAGGCCTCGTCCAGGTACTTGGCCTCGAAGTCGTAGAAGTCGTGGCCGTGGCCCTCCTCGACGACGATCTCGCCCGGCATGGACGTGCGCGGCGCGTCGAGACCGCGGCCCTGCAGCACGGCGCACTCGATCTCGCGGCCGACGATGCCGGACTCGACGATGACCTTGAGGTCGTGCTCGCGGGCGGCCTCGATGGCGGCCTCCAGCCCGTCGGGGGTGTCGACCTTGGACACTCCCATGGACGAGCCGGCCCGGCAGGGCTTGACGAAGACCGGGTAGGTCAGGGCGGCCACAGCGTCCATCGCCGCGGCCTTGTCCCGGCGCCACTGGGCGTCGGTGATGACGGTGTAGGGCCCGACGGGCAGACCGGCGCCGGCGAAGACGACCTTCATGTAGTGCTTGTCCATCCCCGCCGCCGAGGCGAGCACCCCCGAGCCGACATAGCGGATGTCGGTGAGCTCGAGCATGCCCTGGAGGGTGCCGTCCTCGCCGTAAGGGCCGTGGAGCAACGGGAAGACGACGTCGACGTCGCCCAGCGCCTCGAGCGCCTGACCGGGGCGGTGGACGGTGAGCGCCGTCTCCCCCACGCGCGTCGGCAGGATCACCTCGGTGCCGGTGTGGGCGACCTCGGGGGTGTGCCCCGGCGTGAGCGCCAGCGCGTCGGGGTCGTCGGCGGCCAGGACCCAGGCGCCGTCGCGGGTGATGCCCACGGGCACGACGTCGTAGGCGTCGCGGTCGATCGCCCGCAGCACACCGGCCGCGGTGGCGCACGAGACGGCGTGCTCGGAGGAGCGTCCGCCGAAGACGACGGCGACGCGCGGCTTGCTGCTGGGATGGCTGCTCATCGGGGGAAGACTAACGTCTAGCCTCTCGCCCATGGAGCACCGAGACGACGACGCGCACGCAGCCCTCTCCCCCCGCACCCGCGTGGTGGCGCTCGGTCGGCCCGAGCGGGCGCCGGGCGCGCCGCTCAACGCTCCGGTCACCTTCACCTCCACCTACGTCCAGGACGGACCGGTCAACTACGCCCGCGTCGACAACCCGACGTGGACCCCCTTCGAGCTGGCCGTGGGTGACCTCGAAGGGGGCCGGGCCCTCCTCTACTCCTCCGGCATGGCGGCCGTGCACGCGGCGCTCTCCCTCGTGCCCCAGGGCGGGACCGTCGTCGCGCCGGCCGCGGCCTACAACGGCGTCGTCGTCTCCCTCACCGAGGCCGCCGAGGCTGGCCGGCTCACCGTGCGCTGGGTCGACATCACGGACGATGCCGCCGTCGGGGCCGCCCTGCCGGGCGCCGACCTGCTGTGGCTCGAGTCGCCGTCCAACCCGCTGCTCGAGGTCGCCGACATCGCCGGTCTGGCGGCCGCGGCGCACGAGGCGGGGGCGCTCGTCGTCGTCGACAACACCTTCGCCACCCCGCTGCTGCAGCGACCCCTCGAGGACGGCGTCGACGTCGTCGTGCACTCGGCGACGAAGTACCTCGCGGGCCACTCGGACGTCATCCTCGGGCTGACCGTCACGCCCGACACGGCGACGGGACGGGACCTGCACACCCGACTGGCCCGGCAGCGAACCCTCGGCGGGGCGATCGCCGGCCCGATGGAGGCGTGGCTGGCCCTGCGCGGGCTGCGGACCCTCTCCCTCCGCGTCGAGCGGGCCTGTGCCAATGCTGCCGATCTCGCGGGACGGCTGGCCACCCACCCGCGGATCTCGCGGGTCCGCTACCCCGGCTGGGGCGCCATCGTCTCCGTGGAGGTCGCCGGCGAGGGTGACGACGTCGTCGAGGCGGAGGCCCTGACCACCGGCACGCGGATCTGGTCGCCGTCGACGAGCCTCGGCGGGGTGGAGTCACAGCTCGAGCGGCGCCGCCGCCAGCCGGGCGAGCCCGAGGCCGTGCCCGTCAACCTCGTGCGGCTGTCCGTCGGAGTCGAGGACGTCGAAGACCTCTGGGCCGACCTCGAGCAGGCCCTCGACCGCATCTGACGGCGCAAGCGCAGGACGAAGGGGGGTGACCGCGCACATCAAGCCGATGTCAGGCACGACGACGTGACCTGCGGGCAGACGAAGGACTTCGGCGGGCGCGGTCGTCCGCCTTCGTCCGGAGCCGCAGCGGCCCTTCGAGACGGTCGCGGGCGGCCTCCTCAGGGAAGAGTGCCCTACTCGGTCTCGTGCTTGCGGGCACGCGAGAGGAGCACGCCCTCCATGTCGCGCGGCGAGACGCCCTCGTGGACGACCCGGGTGACCTGCTCGGTGATCGGGACCTCGACGCCGTGGGCGCGGGCGAGGTCGAGGATCGAGGCGCAGGACTTCACACCCTCCGCGGTCTGGCGCGTCTGCTCGGTCACCTCGGCGACCGACAGCCCCTCGCCGAGCTTGACGCCGAAGGAGTGGTTGCGCGAGAGCGGCGACATGCACGTGGCGATGAGGTCGCCCACGCCGGCGAGCCCGGCCATCGTGCGGGGGTCGGCGCCCAGCGCCATGGCCAGGCGCGTGGTCTCCGCGAGACCGCGGGTGATGATCGACGCCTTGGTGTTGTCGCCGAAGCCCAGGCCGGCGGCCATGCCGACGGCGAGCGCGATGACGTTCTTGACCGCACCACCGAGCTCGACGCCCACGACGTCCGTCGAGGTGTAGGGGCGGAAGAAGCTCGTCGAGCAGGCGGCGGCCACGCTCGTCGCCGCGTCGACGTCCGGGCAGGCGACGACCGTCGCGGCAGGCTGCTGCTGCACGATCTCGCGTGCGAGATTGGGCCCGCTGACGACCGCGATCCGCTCGGCTGGGATGCCCGCGACCTCGTGGATGACCTGGCTCATCCGCTTCGTCGTGCCGAGCTCGATCCCCTTCATCAGCGAGACGACGATCTTGTCCTGTCCGAGCAGGGGGGCCCAGCCGGTGAGGTTGTCGCGCAGCGACTGCGACGGCACGGAGAGGACGACGATCTCGGCTCCGTCGGTCACCTCGGCGGGGTCGGTCGAGGCCGAGATGCGCGAAGGGAGCGCCACCCCCGGCAGGTAGTCGTCGTTGACGCCGGCGTTGAGCTGGTCGACGAGCCCCTGACGGCGGCCCCACACCCGCACGTCGTTGTCGCCGGCGGCGAGGATGGAGGCAAAGGCGGTGCCCCAGCTGCCGGCACCGAAGACGGCGATCTGTGTCATTGGTCGACTCCTTGTCGGTAGTTGCCCGTGACCCTCAGGCCGTGGGACTTGGGGTCGAATCGCTCGGCGGGTGCTCTTTCGCCCCGCAGCTGCTCGAGCTCGTGCGTGATCGCCGCCATGATGCGCTCCGTGGCGGCGGTGACCGTCGGGGCATTCAGCGGCTGGTCACGCAGGTCGTCCAGGACGACCGGCGGCCCGAAGCGCACCCGCATGAGCCGGCGGTGCCGGGAGAGCCGAGGCCGCTTGGCGTAGCGGGGCAGCAGCTCCTGCGGGCCCCACTGCGCGACGGGGATCACCGGCGCACCGGACTGCAGCGCCAGACGCGCGGCACCCGTCTTGCCACGCATGGGCCACAGGTCGGGGTCGCGGGTGAGCGACCCCTCGGGGTAGACGACGACGCACTCCCCCTCGCCGAGAGCCCGGACGGCAGGGACGAGAGCCTCTCCGGCAGACGAGGTCTCGCGGTCGACGCGCACCTGCTTGGCGTGGCGCAGGACCCACCCGACGACCGGGGTGTCGAAGAGCGTGCTCTTGGCGAGGTAGACCGGGCTGTAGCCGCGGTTGTAGAGCACGTGCGCCCACGGGAAGGGGTCGACGTGCGAGATGTGGTTGGGCGTGATGAGGAAGCCGCCCTCCTCGGGCACGTGCTCGAGGCCCGACACCTCGTAGCGCGCGACGACGCGCATCGCGCCGCGCAGCAGCCCGGCGGCCACCCGGTACATCACGGGCGTGTGCGTGCGGTGGACGACCATGTCACCTCTTCTGCTGTCGGGTCCGGGGTGAGACCCGGGGCCGGCGTCGGCTTGTTCACCCTAGGACACGGATACGCTCGCTCACGTGCAAGCCACGGTCTTCTCCCACTCCCCGGATGCGACGACGGTCGTCACCGACGCGGGCCGCCGCCTCGAGGTGGCCGCGGAGGTCGTGGCCGCCAGTGGGCTGCGCTTCGTGCGGCCCGGTCAGCGGGTGAGCATCACCCTGCGCGGCGACGTCGTCGAGCGGCTGTGGATCACCGGCATCGGCGAGGGCGAGACGATCGCCTGACGGGACGACGTGGGGGCCGGCGACCTCGGTCACCGGCCCCACGCGTACCGCAGGTCAGTCGCTGCTCGCGGCGGGCTTCTTCGCGGGCGTGGCCTTCTTGGCGGGCGTCGACTTCTTCGCCGGCGTCGCCTTCTTCGTCGAGGTGGCCTTGGTCGCCGTGGCCTTCTTGGCGGGCGTCGACTTCTTCGCCGGCGTCGCCTTCTTGGCCGAGGCGGCCTTGGTCGCCGTGGCCTTCTTCGCGGGCGTCGACTTCTTCGCGGGCGTCGACTTCCTCGCCGGCGTCGCCTTCTTCGTCGAGGCGGCCTTGGTCGCCGTCGCCTTCTTGGAGGGCGTCGACTTCTTGGCGGTGGTCTTCTTCGCCGAGGTCTTCGTGGCGGTCGACGTCTTCTTGGCGGGTGCGGCCTTCTTCGACTTGCGACCTGGAACGGCGCTCTCGGCGATGCCGAGAGCCGTCCCCGCGACGCTCGTCACGGTGCCGGCCGCAGCCCGCGCCGCGGCCGGGGCCGCCTTGGGCAGGGAACGGGGGTCGGCCACGTAGCCCTTGAAGCTCGTCCCGGCCTTGAAGCGCGGCACCGACGTCTTCTTGATCTTGACGACCTCACCCGTGCGGGGGTTGCGGCCGGTGCGGGCTGCGCGGGCCGCCTTCTCGAAGGTGCCGAATCCGGTGATGGCGACGCGGCCACCCTTCGCCACCTCGCGGACGATCGTGTCGAGCACGACCTCGAGCGCTTCCTGGGCGGCCTTCCGGCTGCCGAGCCTCTCCTCGAGAGCCTTGACGAGTTCTGCCTTGTTCACGGTCACTCCCGTAGCGGTACGGCGCCGGTCGTCCCCCGGCAGGGAAGGCCGAGTCGTGCACCCGACCTGTTCCGACGGTAGGGGTGGGGAGAGCCACGGTGTGTGATTTGGACCCCGTCATTTTGTTGTCGCGCAAGCCGGTTCACGAAGGGGGCGGCGCGCCGCCCCCTTCGCTGTGAACCAATACGCCTGTGCGTCAAGGAGTTACGCCGCGTTGGTGACCGGCTTCCAGCTCGGGCGGGCGGCCTCGAAGTCGGTGACGTCCTGCTCGTGACGCAACGTCAGTCCGATGTCGTCGAGCCCTTCGAGCAGACGCCAGCGGGTGTAGTCGTCGACGTGGAAGGCGCAGACGATGTCACCCGCGGTGATCGTCTTGGCCGTGAGGTCGACGGTGATCTCGGCACCCGGGGTGTTGTCGAGGTACTTCCACAGCAGCTCGACGTCGTCCTGCGAGACCTGCGCGGCGAGCAGCCCCTGCTTGCCGGAGTTGCCGCGGAAGATGTCGGCGAAGCGCGAGGAGATGACGACCCGGAATCCGTAGTCCTTGAGCGCCCACACGGCGTGCTCGCGCGAGGAGCCGGTGCCGAAGTCGGGGCCGACGACGAGCACGGAGCCGTCGCGGTAGGCGGGCTGGTTGAGCACGAAGTTTTCGTCGCCCCGCCAGGCCGCGAAGAGCCCGTCCTCGAAGCCGGTGCGCGAGACCCGCTTGAGGTAGACGGCGGGGATGATCTGGTCGGTGTCGACGTTGCTGCGGCGCAGCGGGACGCCGGTGCCGGTGTGGGTCGTGAACTTTTCCATGGCGTGCTCCTCAGACCGTCTCGAGGCTGGCGGGGGCGTCGGACTCCAGGTCCGCGGGGCTCGACAGAGTGCCGCGCACCGCGGTCGCCGCGGCGACGAGCGGGCTGACGAGGTGGGTCCGACCACCCTTGCCCTGGCGCCCCTCGAAGTTGCGGTTGCTCGTCGAGGCCGACCGCTCCCCCGGCGCGAGGGTGTCGGGGTTCATGCCGAGGCACATCGAGCAGCCGGGCAGGCGCCACTCGGCACCGGCGTCGGTGAAGACCTGGTCCAGGCCCTCGGCCTCGGCCTGCAGGCGGACGCGGGCGGAGCCGGGCACGACGAGCATGCGCACGGAGTCGGCGACGCGGCGTCCCTTGATGACCTCGGCGGCGGCGCGCAGGTCCTCGATCCGACCGTTGGTGCACGAGCCGACGAAGACGGTGTCGACGGCGACCTCGCGCAGCGGGGTGCCGGCCGTGAGCCCCATGTACTCCAGGGCCTTGGCGGCGGCGACTCGCTCGGTGTCGTCGGCGATCGCGGCGGGGTCCGGCACGGCCTCGCCGAGCGGCGAGCCCTGGCCCGGGTTGGTGCCCCACGTGACGAAGGGGGTGAGCGTCGAGGCGTCGATGTCGACCTCGGCGTCGAAGACGGCGTCGTCGTCGGTGCGCAGGGTGCGCCAGTGCTCGACGGCGGCGTCCCAGTCGGCGCCGGTCGGGGCGTGGTCGCGGCCCTTGAGGTAGTCGAAGGTCACGTCGTCGGGGGCGATCATGCCCGCGCGGGCGCCGGCCTCGATCGACATGTTGCACACGGTCATGCGTGCCTCCATCGACAGTGCCTCAATGGCCTCGCCGCGGTACTCGAGCACATAGCCCTGCCCACCGCCGGTGCCGATCTTGGCGATGACGGCGAGGATGATGTCCTTGGCGGTCACGCCGGGCTGCAGCTTGCCGCGGACGTTGATCGCCATCGTCTTGAAGGGGTTGAGCGAGAGGGTCTGCGTCGCGAGGACGTGCTCGACCTCGCTCGTGCCGATGCCGAAGGCCAGCGCACCGAAGGCGCCGTGGGTGCTCGTGTGGCTGTCGCCGCAGACGACCGTCATGCCGGGCTGGGTCAAGCCGAGCTGCGGCCCGACGACGTGGACGATGCCCTGCTCGGCGTCGCCCATCGGGTACAGCCGCACACCGAACTCCGCGCAGTTGTCGCGCAGGGTCTCGACCTGGACCTTGCTCACCGGGTCGGTGATCGGCCCGGGGGTCGTCGGGACGTTGTGGTCCTCGGTCGCGAGCGTGAGGTCGGGACGGCGCACGGGCCGGCCGGCGATGCGCAGGCCCTCGAAGGCCTGCGGGCTCGTCACCTCGTGGAGGAGGTGCAGGTCGATGTAGAGCAGGTCGGGCTCTCCGTCGACGTGTCGGACGACGTGCTCGCCCCAGACCTTTTCGGCCAGCGTTCCAGCCATGTGCCTCTTCCCTCCATGCGGTTCCGCGATGTGTGCGCGGGGGTGTGTCGCTGCCGACATTCGCACGTCGCCAGCGACCCGGATCTTGCGTCTCACGACATGAGATGTCAATATCACTCCATGGACAACGGTAGCGGAGTTGGCGTTCTCGACAAGGCCGCCGTCGTGCTGGGCGCTCTCGAAGCGGGTCCCTCGACCCTCGCCCAGCTCGTCGCGGCCACCGGTCTGGCACGCCCTACGGCACATCGCCTCGCGGTCGCCCTCGAGCACCACCGACTCGTCGCGCGCGACATGCAGGGGCGCTTCGTCCTCGGCCCACGCCTCGGCGAGCTGGCCGCCTCGGCCGGCGAGGACAAGCTCCTCGTCGCCGCCAACCCCGTCCTCGGCGCCCTGCGCGACCACACCAACGAGTCGGCGCAGCTCTTCCGCCGCCAGGGCGAGCACCGTGTGTGCGTCTCGGCCGCGGAGCGCCCGGTCGGTCTGCGCGACTCGATCCCCGTCGGCGCAACGTTGTCGATGCAGGCCGGCTCCGCCGCCCAGGTCCTGCTCGCGTGGGAGGAGCCCGACCGGCTGCACCGCGGCCTGCAGGAGGCGGCCTTCACCGCGACGATGCTCTCGGCGGTGCGCCGCCGCGGGTGGGCGCAGAGCGTCGGCGAGCGCGAGGCGGGCGTCGCCTCCGTCTCGGCCCCCGTCCGCTCCCCCAGCGGACGGGTCATCGCCGCCGTGTCGATCTCGGGCCCGATCGAGCGCCTCTCCCGCCAGCCCGGTCGCCTGCACGCCGCGACCGTCATCGCCGGCGCCAACAAGCTGACCGAGGTCCTGGAGAAGCACGCCAAGGCGGCCGAGGCCGCCGACCGCGACACCGAGTGACGGCCCGCTCCCGGACAGGCAGGGCGGCGCGCTGCCGATGTCCTTCGTCGTCGCGTGGTCACGTCGTCGTTCTCGACATCGGCTTGATGCTGCGCCACCCCACCTGACCGTCCGCTGCTCACGAACGTCCGGGACGCGCCTCGCCCTTCACCTGGAGCCGCCTGGTGGGAGAAGTCAGGTACGACAAAGGCCCCCGCTTTTCAGAGCGGGGGCCTTTGACCGATGTAGCCCCGACGGGATTCGAACCCGCGCTACCGCCTTGAGAGGGCGGCGTGCTAGGCCACTACACAACGGGGCCATATGTGCTTCCCAGTCCGGCTGACCGGCTGGGCAACGGAGAGAACCTTAACCCCGAAGGGGGCTCTTTCCGAAATCGAGCGGCGAACCGCTCTCAGCGCTGGGGTACCAGGACTCGAACCTAGAACAACTGAACCAGAATCAGCCGTGTTGCCAATTACACCATACCCCAAGGGGGTATCACCGACCCTTCGGACCGAAGTCCGCGCGGCCTGTGAACCGAGTGACGATGCTACCCGCGAAAGGGCGTCACCCCAAATCGCCCCGATCAGCCCAGCGAGGAGCGCAGCGCGCGCAGGCGCGTGAGCGTCGAGTGCTGCCCCAGGATCTCCATCGACTCGAAGAGCGGCGGGCTGATCCGCGCCCCCGACACGGCCGTGCGCAGCGGCCCGAAGGCGAAGCGAGGCTTGATGCCCATGCCGTCGACGATCGCCTCGCGCAGCGTCGCCTCGATCTGCTCGGCGTGCCACTCGTTGCCCGCCCGGCTCTCCTCGGAGAGGACCCCGGCCGGCACGTGCAGCGCCTCGAGCGCGCCGATCGCCGCGTCGAGCACCTCCCCGGCGTTGTCCTTCAGGCCTGCACGCGCGTCCTCGTCGATCTGCAGGTCGGCGTCGGCTGTGTAGAAGGGCCGCACCAGGGCGCTCGCCTCGGTGAGCAGCGCGATGCGCGTCTGGATGAGCTCGGCGACCGACTTCAGCCGGGCCAGCTCACCCAGCGAGGGGTTGTCGCCGAGCACCCCGTCGGCCTGCAGGTAGGGCTGCAGCCGCGCGGTGAAGTCGGCCAGGTCGAGGTCGCGGATCCACGCGCCGTTGAGCCACTCGAGCTTCTTGAGGTCGAAGATCGGGCCGACGGTGTTGACCTTGCTCCACGCGAAGTCGCGGCTGAACTCCTCGAAGGTGAACTTCTCGACGTCCTGGCCGTCCTCCCCCTTCGCCGGTGGGTAGGCCAGCAGGCCGAGGAAGTTGACGACGGCCTCGGGCAGGTAGCCCTGCTCCTGGAACCACGTGAGGCGGGCCTCGGGGTTCTTGCGCTTGGAGATCTTCGACTTGTTGGTGTTGCGCAGCAGCGGCATGTGGGCAAACTTCGGCGGCTCGAGGCCGAGCCACTGGTAGAGCAGCACGTGCTTGGGCGTCGAGGAGATCCACTCCTCGCCGCGCACGACGTGGGTGATGCCCATCTCGTGGTCGTCGACGACGACGGCCATGTGGTAGGTCGGGAAGCCGTCGGCCTTGAGGATCACCTGGTCGTCGGGGCGCGGTGCGGAGACGGTGCCGCGGATGACGTCCTCGAAGGTCGTCGGCGCGTCGTCGGGCACGAGCATGCGCACGACCGGGGTCTCGTTGAAGCCCTCGAGCTCGGCGCGCTCCTCACGCGTCTTGCCGACGCACAGGCGGTCGTAGCCGGTGGGCAGCTTGAGCTTCTGCTGCTTCTCACGCATGGCCGTGAGGCGCTCGGTGGAGCACCAGCAGTAGTAGGCGTGGCCGTCCTCGATGAGCTTGTCGACGTACGGCCGGTAGGTCTCCAGACGCTCGCTCTGCCGATAGGGCGCGTAGGGGCCGCCGACGTCGGGGCCCTCGTCCCAGCGCAGGCCGAGCCACCCGAGCGTGTCGTAGAGCTGCTGCTCGCTCGTCTCGTTGAAACGGGCCCGGTCGGTGTCCTCGATGCGCAGGACGAACTGACCACCCTGCTGCCGCGCGAAGGCGAGGTTGAAGAGGGCCATGTAGGCGGTGCCGACATGGGGGTCGCCGGTCGGCGAGGGCGCGACGCGCAGGCGGACGGAGGACGCGGAGGGTGCAGCGTGTGCGGAGGAGTCGCTCATGATGGCCCGATCGTATCGCCGTCACCGGCCGGATCAGTCGGGGTAGCGCTCCTCGAGTGCCTGCTCCATCGGGTCCCAGTGGTGACCCCACACGCCCGCGCCGAGGTCCGCACCGGTCTGCGCCACCTCGGCGATGTCACGTGCGGTGTCTAAGGGGTTGAGGTCGAATCCGGAGGTGACGGCGCCGACCATCGTGCCGATGATCGCGCCCGTCCGCACGACGGCGTCCCCCTGGGCGCTCTGCGGGGTCTCGAGGACGATCTGGGTGCCGGGCGCGTCGGGCATGAGCCCCGACAGCGGCCCGCTCTGCTGCTGCTGGGTGAGGATGTCGGTCGACGTGCTGTAGGTGCGGATCTGCCCCTGGTCCGTCGCCGCCAGGACCGAGGCCGCCGTCGCTCCCCCACCGCGCAGCTCGGCCGCCACCTCCGCGGTGTTGTCGTGCACGCCGGCCGCGTCGAAGGTCACCGCGGGCTGACCCGTGGCCATCGCCGCCGCCGCGGCCAGACCACCACCGAGCGAGTGGCCGGTGAAGGTGACCTCTCCGCCCGTCGCCACGTCAAGCTGCTGGGCCAGGGCCATCGCCTGGGTGTACTGCTGGGCGGGCAACCCCACACCCTGCCGGCCGTTGTCCAGCCAGTCCGACAGCTCGGAGTCGCTGCCGCGGAAGGCGAGCACGTATCCCCCGTCGGCCGTGCGGTAGAGCGCTGACTGCAGGCCGCTGCCCGCGTCCTCGAAAATGGCGGGGTCGATGCCCAGGGCGTGCAGGTCGTCGTCCGACACCTCGGAGTACCCCTCGGGCAGGTCGGGCTGGCTGTCGTGCAGCAGCGGGTGGTCGTAGAGCCCGTTGTCGGGACCGTAGACGTGGTGGGCCAACGCCCACAGGTCACGATCGACCGGCTGCCCCTCCGTGCCGCGCACGTCCTCGTCGAAGCTCGACCCGGTCCGCGGGTCCGGCGTGGGAGGTCCGGTCCGCGGTGCGGCCGGGCCCGGGGTGGACGGTGTGGCGGGTGCGCCACCTGAGCCACCGCTCGCCGCGACCTGCTCGTCCGCCTGCGCCCGCAGTGCGCGGGCCACCGTCGTCAGCCGGGTCGTGCAGTCGCCGAGGGCCCGCTCGGCGAGCCGCCACTCCTGCCGGAAGTCGTCGAGGTCGCTCCCCTGCCAGGCGGCGGTGAGCAGGCCGAGCCGGGTCGTGCCGTCGGCGTGCACCCGGGCCACGCGAGCGGCCTCGTCGTCGAGTCGCGAGGCGACCTCGCGCAGTCGCTCGGCATCGGTGCCGTGGGTCAGGGTCATCGTCGCTCCCGCCGTGGATGAGACGACCGTAGCGGCGGGTGACCGGTGGCGACATGGGGAGGACTCCCCCCTTCGAGGCTCCTCCGTCGCACCTCAGGACGACGCCTTCACCGGGTGGGCCGCAGGGGGTCAGCCCGACCGGGGTGCGTACATGATGACGGCGACGCCGGTCAGGCAGATCAGCGCGCCGGCGACGTCCCAGCGGTCGGGGCGAAAGCCGTCGAGGGCCATGGCCCACAGCAGCGACCCGGCGACGAAGACCCCGCCGTAGGCGGCGAGGATCCGCCCGAAGTTGGCGTCGGGCTGGAGGGTGGCGACGACGCCGTAGAGCCCGAGCGCGAGCACGCCAGCCCCGACCCACACCCAGCCGCGGTGCTCGCGCACGCCCTGCCAAACGAGCCAGGCCCCGCCGATCTCGAGGACCGCCGCGAGGACGAAGAGCGGGACCGAGCGGGCGGCGTCCATGTCAGCCGCGCGTCACTCGGACGCGACGAAAGGGTTGGACAGCGTGCCGATGGCGTCGATCTCGACGTCGACCCGCTGACCGGCCGTCACCGGGCCGACCCCCGCCGGGGTGCCGGTGAGGATGACGTCGCCGGGCAGCAGGGTGAAGGACCGGGAGGCGTGGCTGATCAGGGCCGCGACGCCGTGGACCATGTCCGAGCTGTGGCCGTCCTGGACGACCTCGCCGTCGCGCAGGGTCGTGATCGACACGTCCTGCGGGTCGAGGTCGGTCTCGATCCACGGGCCGAGTGGGCAGAAGGTGTCCATGCCCTTGGCCCGCGCCCACTGGCCGTCGCCGCGCTGCAGGTCACGCGCCGAGACGTCGTTGGCGATGGTGTAGCCGAAGATGACCTTCTTGGCCTCCTCGGGCTGGATGTCCTTGCACATCCGGCCGATGATCACCGCGAGCTCACCCTCGTAGTGGACCTCGGAGGTCAGGGCGGTCGGGATGACGACCGGGTCGTCGGGGCCCACGACCGCCGTGTTGGGCACGAGGAACATCATCGGCTCCTCGGGCACGTCGTTGCCCATCTCGGCGGCGTGGTCGGCGTAGTTGCGCCCGATGCCGATGATCTTGCTGCGCGGGATGACGGGTGCGAGCAGCCGCACCTCGTCGACCGTCGTCGTCCTGCCGGTGAGCTCGATCCGCTGGTAGAGCGGGTCGCCGGTCACCTCCGCGATCTTCTTGCCGTCTGCGTCGACGAGCCCGTAGACGGGGTCGTCACCTTGGGTGTATCTCGCGATGCGCACGAGTCCACCCTAGGCGACTGCCTACCCTGTGGTGCGATGCTCCCGACGACCCTGACCCGCGACGAGTGGACGACGCGTGCCCGCGAGCACGCCACCGCCGTCGACGAGTTGACGGCCGGGCACCGCGAGCGCCGCGCCCGGGGCGAGCGGCACCCGGTCGAGGACTTCCTCTTCGAGTACTACGCGCACCGGCCGAGCCACCTGCGCCGATGGCACCCCGGCCCGGGCGTCGCCCTGCGCGACGCGCCGGAGTACGCCGACCGCTCCGGCTACGTCGTGAGCGGGGGCGTCGCCCGGCTCGACCTCGACGGCCTCGTCGGGCGAAGGGGGCGGACCGTCGCCTTCGTGCGGGACCTGCTCCTCGCGACGCTGTCGCGCCCCGGCACCCACGACTGCTTCGGCCTGCACGAGTGGGCGATGGTCTACCACCTCCAGCCCGGCGAGCAGCGGCACGAGCAGCTCCCCCTTCGTCTGGGGCAGGAGGCGACCGACGCGGTCGTCGACGGCCACCGGATCCGGTGCAGCCACCACGACGCCTACCGCTTCTTCACCCCCGACGCGGTGGAGCTGAACTCCCTTCGCCCCACCCGTGAGGACCAGGTCGAGCACGAGCAGCCGGCCTGCCTGCACGCCGGCATGGACGTCTACAAGTGGTGCTTCAAGCTCGCGCCGGCTGTGCCCTCGGAGCTGACGCTGCGGGCCGTCCGGCACGCGCTGCAGGTGCGCCGGCTCGACATGCAGGCCTCGCCGTACGACGTGTCAGGCTTCGGGCTGGACCCCGTCGCGATCGAGACGCCGCAGGGCAAGGCGGAGTACGTCGCCCGGCAGCGTGAGCTGATGACGACCTCCAACGCGCTGCGGCGAGAGCTCGTCGACGTCTGCGACCGGCTGCTCGCCGCGCCCGAGTCCGCATTTCCCTAGGGAAATGCGGGCTGGAGTGCGCATTTCCCTAGGGAAATGCGAGCTCAGGGGCGCAGGACGAGCAGGCCGAGGTGCAGCTCGAGGCGGTCGCGCCCGCGCGAGAGGTCGAGACCGGTGATCGCCTCGACCCGGCGCAGCCGCGCGTAGACGCTCTGCCGGTGCAGGCCGAGATGGGCCGAGGTCGCGGCGACGGAGCAGCCCCCTTCGAGGTGGGCCCAGGCGGTCTCGACGAGATCCGGTGCGGCGGAGAGCAGCTCGGCCACCGCGGGCGTGCGCACCGCGGCGAGCAGCTCGTCACCCGCGGTCGTGCCGAGCAGCCGCTCGATGCCGAGCGCGGCCCACGGGTGGACGCGGGCGGCGGCCGGCGGACGGTCGATGTCGCCGGGGGCCGGCCGCACGACGCGAAGGGCGGCCCGCGCCTCCCGCAGCGAGCTCGCGACCTCGGGCAGCGGCACGAGCTCACCCACACCCGCGACGACGTGCGCCTGGTTGACCCGACCGAGCACCTGCAGCGCCGCCTGCGCCTGCTCGTGCACCTCCGCCTCCCCGGCCGCGGGGACGACGAGCACGAGGTCACCGGATCGCTCGGCGACCCCGACGTGACGCGGCAGCCCGCCCGGGCCGTGCACCTCGTCGGCGCGCAGGCGGGTGCCCGGCGCCGCCCCGAGCACGACGACGGCCGCCCGGACGCTCGGGTCGACGGCCAGCTCGTCCGCGAGCTCGCGGGCCGGGCCGCTCCCCGAGCGCGGACCGGCCGCGACGAGGTCGAGGACGAGCCGCTCGGTCTCGCGGCGACGGGAGACCAGCCGGGCGAGGTGCTCCCCCGCGCGATCGGCCACCACGCCAGCCGCCGTCACGCGCTCCGCCGACAGGCCCCCCGGCGGCTCGACCGCCCACAGGTAGCCCTGGACGACCCCGTGCCAGCGGGCCGGCAGGCACAGCCGGGCACCCGTCCCCCGCTCCGGGTCCGCCGGGATGTGCACCGGGCCGCTCGCCCGCGCGATGCCGAAGGCCTCGAACCACTCCCGAGTACTCGGGTGCGCACCCCTCGACATGACGGTCTCGACCCGCACGCTGTCGGCGTCACCGGCGTGCGCGGCGAAGGCGAGCAGCCGGAAACGACGGTCCTCGAGGGTCACCGGGGCGAGGAGGATCGCGGAGGCCTCGTCGACGAGGTCCTGCAGATCGGCCATCGGACAAATGTAGGCGGAGCGGCCCACTGCACCAGGCCACCCCTAGGGGTGTTGCAGCCCGGGCCCGCCCTTCCTACTGTCGAGAGATGACGATCTACAGCACCACGGTCCGGGCCGCGCACCTTGTCACCAACGCCGCCTGGTTCGGCGGTTCGCTCATGGGCGCCGTCGCTCTCAACCCCGCATCACGAGTGGGCGACAGCGCTCAGGAGCGCTCACGCATCGCCGACGAAGGGTGGACCTCGTGGGGACCTGTGCAGGCCGGCGCGATCGGCGTGCACCTCCTGAGCGGGCTGGCGATCGTCGCCGACAACAAACGGCGCGTCGTGGTCCACCCACCGACCACAACTGCAGTCGTCGTGAAGACGGCTCTCACCGGCGTCGCGCTGGTCGCGAGCGCCGCCGCGTATCGCGAGGGGGCCCGGCTCGGTCGTGCCCAAGAGGCCGGCGACCGGGACCCGGAGGCGGCCCAGCGCGTCCGCGACCTCTCTGCCCGTATGCGCTGGCTCCAGTGGGCCACCCCGATGGCGACGGGCGGCCTGCTCGTCCTGGACGCCGCCCTCGGCGAGCAGCAGCGTGGTCCGGCCGGTCTCCTCGATCGCGCGTCGTCGCTGCGACGTTCATGACGACCAGCACGGCCGCCTCGCGGCCCTTCAGCTTCTTGGCTTGGGCGGACCAGGACCTCGTCCTCGCCGCCCGCGACGTGGCGGCAGACATCCCGGCGGCACTGTCGCTGGCGATCGACCTGAGCCCGCTCTCCTCCCACCTGGGGACGAGCACATGGTCCTACCTGCAATCCCTGGGCTCCCTCGGCGCCGGCGATCTCACCGTCGCCCGGGTCGTCGAGCCGCACCTCGATGCGCTGAGCATCCTGGCGCAGGCGGCCGACGCACACCCTGGCGCCGACGGTGACGACGTGACCGTCAGCGCACCGCGGGGCAGCACCTGGGGCGTCTACGCGGCCCACTCCCCGGACACCCATCTGGACGCCACCCGCTCGGATGCGGGCTGGCGTCTGTCGGGGAGCAAACCGTGGTGCTCGCTCGCGGCCCACGTCAGCCACGCAATCATCACCGCGCACGTGTCCGCCGAGCGGCGGCAGGCCTTCGCCGTCGACCTGTCGCACCCCGGCATCCGACGGGACGATGCGTCCTGGGCTTCGCGCGGGCTCGTGGACGTGCGCAGCACCGGCCTGGACCTGCACGACGTCCCGGCGACCCCCGTCGGCCCGGCCGGGTGGTACCTGACCCGACCGGGATTCGCGTGGGGTGGGGTCGCCGTGGCGGCCGTGTGGTTCGGAGCTGCGGCAGCCCTCGCGCAGCGCGTGCTCGACGCTGCATGTCGCCGGGAGCCCGATCAGATCGCGACCTGGCACCTCGGTCGCCTCGACCGGGCTCTGCGGGCCGCCGAGCTGGAGCTGCGGGCGGCAGCCGCCGCGATCGACGCGGGGACGGCCACGGGTGCGGCGGGCGCCTTCATGGCCGCCCGGGCCCGCGACGCGGCAGCGTCCGCCGCCCACGTCTGCCTGACCGAGGTGGCTCGGGCGCTGGGGCCGGCTCCGCTGACCTTCGACGAGGAGCACGCCCGTCGGGTCGCGGACCTCACCGTCTACGTCCGGCAGCACCATGGCGACCGCGACCTGGCGCGCACCGGAGCGTTGCTCGTCGAAGCCGCACGATGACCACCCGGACGCCACGCCTGGACCACCCCGACGGCGAGCTGCGGTGGGTGGGCGACCCTCGATGGTCATCGGTGACGACACCCACGACGCGTGCCGTCATCGGCGACCACCACCACCTGCTCGTCGTGGCAGCCCACCCGGACGACGAGTGCTTGGGCGCCGGGGCCTTCATCGCCGATGCCGCCGCGCTCGGCGTGGACGTGACGCTGCTGATCCTGACCAGCGGGGAGGCGTCGCACCCTCGCTCCTCCACGGTGAGCCGTGAGGACCTGGGCGCTCGTCGGCGCGCCGAGGGCGAGCGAGCCGCCGCTGAACTCGCGCCGGCCGCACACGTCGTGCACGTCGGGCTCCCCGACGGCGGCCTCGCAGAGCGCCAGGAGGAGATCTCGGCTGCCGTCGCCTCCTTCTGCTCCGCGGGCACCCTCGCCCTGGCCCCGTGGACGTCGGACGGACACCCCGATCATGACGCTGCTGGTCGCGCAACCCGCACCGCGGTCCTCTCCCGGACGTCCGCCGGAGAGGCGGGGGTCAACCTGGCCCACTACTTGGTGTGGTTCTGGCACTGGGGCGAACCCGACCTGCTGCCGTGGTCGGACCTCGTCGTCGTCGACGCGACCCTGGACGCCCAGTCCCGTCGCACGCGGGCGGTCCAGCGGCATCACAGCCAGGTCCAGCCGCTCTCGACGGCCGCGGGTGACGAGGCGTTGCTGACGGACGCAGTGCTGGCGCCGACCGTGCGTGGCTTCACCACCCTGGTCCTGCCCGACCGCGGCAACCTGCGCCCCGATGCGCCGAGTTCGCAGCGACCCGCCACGTTCGACGCGATGTTCGACTGCGGCGAGGACCCCTGGTCGAGCGACACCTGGTACGAGCGGCGCAAACGTGCCCTGACCACGGCCGTCCTGCGACGCGAGCGGTACGAACGGGTGCTCGACCTCGGATGCTCCACGGGTGCGCTCACGCGCGACCTCGCGTCGCGGTCGGGTGACGTCGTGGCGATCGACGTCAGTCAGCGCGCACTCGACATCGCTGCTCGCGACGCACCGAGCGGCCTGACCTGGATCAGGGGTGAGGCCCCCTCCATCATCACCGAGCTGAGCGGACCCTTCGACCTCGTGGTGATGTCCGAGGTCGGCTACTTCCTCACGCCCTTCGAGCTGTGGCTCACCCTCGGCGGTCTCATCGAGCGACTCGCTCCCGGCGGTGAGCTCGTCCTGGTGAGCTGGCGGCACGCGACCCGCGAGATCCCCTTGGACGGCCCCCGCGTGCACGCTCAGGTCCGCGCCGTGTGTGACCGCTGGTCGGTGGTCACCCTCGTCGAGGAGGACGTCCTCATCGACGTCTACGAGGCGTCCCGATGATCCGCGCCCTGCACGTCGTCGTGCCCGCACGCAACGAGGAGGTGCTGCTCCCCGAGGCACTGGCCAGCATCGACGCCGCTCGGCGCCGGGCGAGCACCGTCCATCCCGAGGTGATGATCGACGTCACGGTCGTGCTCGACCGCTCCGTCGACGGCTCCGCGTCGGTCGTCCGCCGAGCGGGTGTCCGCAGCCTCAGCGTCGACCACGGCAATGTCGGCGCCGCCCGACGCAGTGGGGCCACCGCTGCCCTGAGAACCGCCGCGGCCCTTCAGATCGGTGTCGATGACCTCTGGCTCGCCTCGACCGATGCCGACACCGTCGTCCCCCCGCATTGGCTGGTCGGACACATCGACCTCTCCCGGACCCATGACGCGGTCATCGGCACCGTCGAGCCGCGCGGTCTGACCGACTCGCGCGTGCTGATGGAATGGCGCGCCCGGCACCACCTGGTCGAAGGGCACCCTCACGTGCACGGCGCCAACCTGGGCCTGCGTGCGAGCACCTACCTCGCCATCGGAGGGTTCCGCGCGATGGCGAGCGACGAGGACGTCGACCTCGTGCGGCGCATCCGCGCTCACACGCCGTCATGGGTGGCGACGGACACGGTGCGAGTGTCCTCCTCGGCCCGTCGGAACGGTCGGTGCCGGGGTGGTTTTGCGGAGTACCTCACCGACCTCGCGGACGAGGTGGGCTAGTGCGCATCGCCATGCTCGCCACCTCGCGTCACCCCATCGCCGAGCCCTATGCCGGTGGCCAGGAGTCGCACACTGCGCTGCTGGCGCGCGGACTGCGGGAGCTCGGGCACCACGTGCGGATGTACGCGCCCGCGGGCAGCGACCCCCGTGTCGCCGACGAGCTCGTCCCCTATCGCGGTCTGCCCGACCTCAGTGCCGTGGCCGCGCTCGACCGCCAGTTGCCCGAGCCCGACTTCCTGCGCGACCACGCGGCCTTCACCGCGGCTGTCGTCGACCTCCTCGCCAGGCCCGTCGACGTGGTCCACAACCAGAGCCTGAACTTCCTCCCGCTGGCTTTCAGCCCGGCGGTGGCCGCACCACTGGTGACGACGCTGCACACTCCCCCCTTCCCCTGGATGGAGCTCGGGGTCGACCTGGCGAGCCCGCGCGTGGAGTACGTCTGCGTCAGCCGCACCAACGCGGCAGACTGGAGCACGCTGCCCACCCGCCCGAGGGTCATCCACAACGGGGTCGCCGACGACGGCGGCGGCTCGGGCGCAGGGGGCGAGGACCTGGTGTGGGTCGGCCGTCTGACGCACACCAAAGGATGCGACCTCGCCATCTCCGCCGCGCGACGAGCCGGGCGGCGCCTGACCATCGTCGGCCCGGTGAGCGAGCGGGGGTGGTTCGACGACGTCATCGCGCCCCAGCTCGACGATCGTGTGAGGTACGCCGGACATCTGCCGCACTCCGAGTTGGCCGCGCTCGTGCGCGCCAGCGCGGCGACCTTGGTCACCCCGCGGTGGGAAGAACCCTTCGGCCTCGTCGCGGCGGAGTCTGCGACGTGGGGAACCCCGGTCATCGCTCTGGATCGGGGTGGTCTCGCAGAGTTCGTCACCCCGGAGATCGGCGTCCTCGTGAGTGCCCGGGGGGACGCCGACAGCATCGTCCGGGGACTGAGCGACGGCGTGGACGCAGCGGCTTCGCTCCCCCGCGAGGGCGTGCGCCACGCCGCCCTGAGGGACCTGGGCTCGGAGCGGATGGTGCACGAGTACGCGAGCCTGTACCGCGAGCTCGTCGGCTCGGGACGAGGCCGAGCGTGAAGGTCGGCTGGTACGTGCACCACCACGGCTCCGGGCACCGCACCCGAGCGATGCTCGTGGGCCGTCGGCTGGCCACGCACGGGGTCGATGTGACCCTCCTCGGCTCAGGGCTGGACCTGGCCGCCACGCGCGCCGCCGGACTCGAGTCCGTGCCGCTGCCCCACGACGCTCCTCTCGCCGACGGCGCATCGGCCAGCGACGCCGACGTGACGATGCGCGGCCTCATGCACTGGGCACCGTTGGGCCACCGGGGCTTCAGCGAGCGCATGACGACCATCGCACGGTGGATCCAGGTGCACGAGCCCGACGTCGTCGTCGTGGACGTCTCGTGCGAGGTGACCGTGCTCGTCCGGCTCCTCGGCGTCCCGGTCATCGTCGTGGCACAGCCGGGACTGCGGCGCGACGCGCCGCACCAGAGCGCTCTGGCCGCAGCCACCGCCGTTCTCACCCCATGGCCGGAGTGGGCCCACACGCAGCTGTGGTCGACCGGGACCTTCGCCGCACGCGTCGTGGCCGTGGGAGGACTAGCCCGCAGCCCGCGAGCAGCCATCGCCTCGGCAGGCCGGCACCGGACGAACGCCCGGGACGGCGTGCGTCGCGCCACGGGTCTCATCCTCTCGGGCTCCGAGGGATTCGACCGCGGAGACCTGCCGATGAGCATCGTCCGCTCGGCCCCACACCTCGACTGGCAGGTCGCGGGCGGAGACGTCTGGGTCCCGGACGTGCGCAGCCTGATCGCTCGCGCGGACGTCGTGGTCACCCACGGCGGGCAGAACGCCGTGGCTGACGTCGCCGCTGCCGGTGTGGCGGCATTGGTCGTGCCACAGCGCCGACCCTACGAGGAGCCGGAGCACATGGCCGCGACCCTCGACGCCGCAGGTCTTGCGACCGCGGTCCGGCCCGAGGACCTCGACACGATCGACTGGGCCTGCGCGCTCGACACGGCCTTGGCGCGAGGCGGCCGGGGGTGGGTGCGGTGGGAGTGCGCAGGTGCCGTCGACCGGGCGGCCGCGCTGGTCGAGGCGGTGGCCGGTGGCTGAGCACATCGTGATCGTGACCGTCGTCCACGGCCGGCACGCGCACCTGCGCGAGCAGCGCAGGATCCTGCGCGACGTCTCCCCCGGGACGCCGCA
Organism: Janibacter hoylei PVAS-1; assembly: GCF_004025845.1. Lineage (NCBI taxonomy): Bacteria > Bacillati > Actinomycetota > Actinomycetes > Micrococcales > Intrasporangiaceae > Janibacter > Janibacter hoylei. The sequence continues at coordinate 78,341 of NZ_PIPF01000013.1, read as the reverse complement.
CATCATCGTGGCCATGGACGACCACGCCATCGACGACGTCGTCGCTGGCCAGCCGAGCGTGACCGTCATCCATGTCGAGCGCGATCCTCGCGGTCTCCCCCTCGCGCGAGCACGCAACATCGGGGTGCGGGCAGCGCTGCGCTCCGGCGCGGACCTGGTGATCCTGCTCGACGTGGACTGTGTGCCCGGACCACGTCTGGTGAGCTCCTACGAGATCGCTGCCGAGAAAGTTCCTCAGGCCCTGCTCTGCGGACCGGTGACCTACCTCGACGAAGGCGTCCGGGTCCCGGACGACGCCCGCAGGCTCGACGACCTGACCGACCCCCACCCCGCCCGGCCGGCACCAGCGCCCGACACGATCCAGCGCGACGGCTCGCACGAGCTCTTCTGGTCATTGAGCTTCGCGGTCAAAGCGTCCACCTGGGACCTGCTGGGAGGCTTTGCCGAGGAGTACGTCGGCTACGGGGCCGAGGACACCGACCTCGGTCGGGTCGCCCGCGAGCGAGGTGTCGAGCTGGTCTGGGTCGGAGGCGCCCATGCCTACCACCAGCATCACCCGGTGTCACGGCCGCCGGTCGAGCATCTCGTCGACATCGTGCGCAATGCATCGATCTACTGGCGACGTTGGCACGAGTGGCCCATGTCGGGGTGGCTCGACGAGTTCGAGAGGCAGGGCCGCATCATCCGTCGTCCCGGCAAGATCGTGCTCGTCGCGACGGCGGACGGCAACGAGACCCGAGCCTGACCGAGTCGGTGACCGCGGCTATGGTCAGCGCATGAGCGCCCCTGCACGTGGCCCCTTGAGGGTCGCCCTGATCAACGATCACGAGCTGATCATCCAAGGAGTCGCCGCCATGCTCGAGCCCTACGCCGACGTCGTCAGGGTCGTCGAGCTGGATGCAGGGACCACGGTGGCTCAACCGGTCGACATCGCGCTGTACGACACCTACGCCCGCACCGCGTTCGACGGTGACGACCTCGACGTCTTGTGCGCCGCCCCCCACATCGGGCAGGTGGTCCTCTTCACCTGGCATCTCTCCGAGGACCTCATCGAGTCAGCTCGGGCCCGCGGGGTCACCACGGCGATCTCCAAGTCGGTCAGCGCGGAGGATCTCGTCATGGAGCTGACCAAGGCTCACGAAGGGCATCTGCGGGTCATCCCCTTCCAGCCGGACTCCACGCTCCCCACCAACTACTGGCCCGGCCGCGCGGCCGGCCTGACGCCTCGTGAGTCAGAGATCATCGCTCTCGTGACCGCCGGTCTGAGCAACAACGCCATCGCGGAGCGGACGTGCCTGAGCATCAACTCGGTCAAGTCCTACATCCGCTCCGCGTACCGGACGATGGGCGTGGACAGCCGCAGCCAGGCCGTCCTCTGGGGGATCGACAACGGCATGGCCCCGACACGCAAGCGGATCGTCCTCGAGGCGCCGCCCACGCCCGCCGACTACTGACCCGACGCGCTGCCGCGCTGCGACCCCCTTCGACCGGATCGATCGGGTTGAGCCGGCGCGCGGCGCGACACCGTGTACCCGCCTGCCCACCCACGACTGGGTGTGAGCGCGATCGGCGAGCGACCGGCCAGCACCGCGTCGATCGCGGGCGCAGCGCGTCACGAGTGGCCGAGACCGCGTGGGGCCCCGGCCACTCGTGCTGCGGTCACGGCTTCAGCACGACCTTGATGCAGCCGTCCTGCTTCTTCTGGAACATCGAGTACGCGTCAGGAGCCTGTGTCAGCGGCAGTCGGTGGGTCGCAAACGCCTCGAGACCGAGGGGGTCGCCGTCCTCGAGCACGAGCGGCATGATGTCGTCGATCCACCGCTTGACGTGGCACTGGCCCATGCGCAGAGCCAGACCCTTGTCGAAGATCTCCATCATCGGTAGGGGGTCGGCCATCCCGCCGTAGACCCCGCTCACCGAGACCGTGCCCGAACGTCGGACGGCTCCGATCGCCGTGCGCAGTGCGGCGAGGCGGTCGATGCCGACCGTCTTCATCATCGGCTTGGCCAGGACATCCGGGACCAGGCCGACGGCCTTGATGGCGGTCTCGGCCACGGGTGCGCCGTGGGCCTCCATCCCGACCGCGTCCAGGGAGCCGTCGACCCCGCGGCCGTCGGTGAGCTCGCGGATCGCGCCCGGCACGTCATCGGTCTCGTCGGTGTTGATGACGGTCGCGCCGTACTGGCGCGCCCGTGCCAGCCGCTCCGGCACGTTGTCCACGCCGATGACCTGCAGGCCACGCTGGGTCGCGATGGCGACCGCCATCAGGCCGACCGGTCCCAGCCCGATGACGGCGAGGCTGCCTCCGTCGGGCACGTCGGCGTATTCCACCCCCTGCCAAGCGGTCGGGAGGATGTCGGAGAGGTACAGGAACCGCTCGTCGGCCACGCCCTCGGGGACGAGGATCGGGCCGAACTGTGCCTGCGGGACGCGCAGGTACTCCGCCTGGCCCCCCGGGACGGAGCCGTAGAGCTCGGTGAAACCGAAGAGCGAGGCCCCCATGCCCTGCTCGCGCACCTGCGTGGTCTCGCACTGGGCCATGAATCCGCGCTGGCACATCCAGCAGTGCCCGCACGAGATGTTGAAGGGGACGACGACCCGGTCGCCCACCGAGATGTGGGTGACCTCCGACCCCACCTCCTCGACGATGCCCATGGTCTCGTGGCCGAGGATGTCTCCCTTCGACAGGAAGGGACCGAGTGGGTCGTAGAGATGGAGGTCGGATCCGCAGATCGCCGTCGATGTGACACGGATGACCGCGTCGGTCGGGTGCTCGATGCGAGGGTCGGGGACGTCGTCGATGCGGACGTCGCTGCGGCCTTGCCAGGTGAGTGCCTTCATGTGGTGCCTCTCCGTCGTGGTGTCTCAGGCGTCGAGGTCGCGGTCCCACTGGCGTGGTCCGGCGATCCTCGACAGGAATGTCGTGTTGTCCTTGGCCGTGTCCAGGCCCAGGCAGGCCGCGTCGAGCTTGTCGCTGAGACCGGCCGCCGCGACGAGAGCATCGGTGGCGCCGCCGAGCCCGATGACCTTGTAGTGGTTGAAGGCGTCGGTGAGGAAGTCACGCGCTGCTGGCTCGTCGGCCAGGACGGCTCCACCGTCGGGCCCCGTCAGGACCGCGATCGCGTCGTACAGCACCGAGGGGGCGCCGGCGACGGCCTGCGTCGCCTCGAGCAGCGAGTCGTCGGACAGCGTGGCGCCCCCGACGGCCTTGGCGACGACCTCGCAGATGCCGCCTGCCTTGGTCACGGCCTTGCGCAGACGCTTGACCGCGGCCGCGTCCGCGCCGTCGCCGACCAGCAGCCCCAGCTTGCGGCCGGCGAAGGTCTCCTTGGCGTTGGCAAGGATGCTCAGAGCGGGGCTCGGCGGCAGATCCGTGATGGGCTCCGCGGCCGGGACGGAGGCCTCCGGGAGGGGCATCCGCAGGCCCGCGGCCACGCCAGCGGCGAGGTCCTCGTCGACATTGCGCAGGTTGGCGATCATCCGTGACCTGATGGCCGGGATCTCGCACTTGCCCAGCTCGAAGGTGTACGCGAGGACGATGTGCTCCTGCTCGACCGGCGTCTGGCTGACGTAGAACTGCCGGGCCTGACTGTAGTGATCGGCAAAGGACGCGCTGCGCACGCGCCGGGTCTGGCCCTCGACCTCCTCGGGGAAGGGTTGCTGCCCCGGCGCACCCACCTCGCGCGGCCCTCGGTCCTCGCCGCTGAAGGAGTTCGGCTCGTAGGCCGCCCGACCAGGCTGCGGTGACATCTGCATGTGACCGTCGCGCTGGAAGTGAGCGACGGGGCACCGGGGCGCGTTGACCGGCAGCTGGCTGAAGTTGGTGCTGCCGAGCCTCTTCAGCTGGGTGTCGAGGTAGGAGAAGTTGCGGCCCTGGAGCAGGGGGTCGTTGCTGAAGTCGATGCCCGGCGGCACGTTCTGCGTCATGAAGGCGACCTGCTCGACCTCGGCGAAGACGTTGTCGACGAGCCGGTCCAGGGTCATCGTGCCGACAGTCCGGACCGGGATGAGCTCCTCGGGGATGAGCTTGGTCGCGTCGAGGACGTCGAAGTCGAACTCGTCGGCGAAGGCGTCGTCGAAGACCTGCACACCCAGCTCCCACTGCGGGAAGTCGCCGACGGTGATGGCGTCGAAGAGGTCGCGGCGGTGGAAGTCGGGGTCGGCGCCGTTGATCTTGACCGCCTCGTTCCAGACCACGGACTGCATGCCCAGCACGGGCTTCCAGTGGAACTTCACGAAGGAGCTGTCGCCGGCGTCGTTGATGAAGCGGAAGGTGTGGACACCGAAGCCCTCCATCATGCGGAAAGAGCGCGGGATGGCTCGGTCCGACATCTGCCACAGCGTCATGTGGGTCGACTCGGGCATGAGCGAGGCGAAGTCCCAGAAGGTGTCGTGGGCGCTCTGTGCCTGCGGGAAACCGCGGTCCGGCTCCTCCTTGACTGCGTGGACCAGGTCGGGGAACTTCACGGCGTCCTGGATGAAGAAGACCGGGATGTTGTTGCCGACGAGGTCCCAGTTGCCCTCGTCGGTGTAGAACTTCGTGGCGAACCCGCGCACGTCCCGCGCGAGGTCGAAGGAGCCGAGGTTGCCGGCCACGGTGGAGAAGCGGACGAAGGTCTCGGTCTTCTTGCCGGCCGAGGCGAAGATGCTGGCACGTGTGATGTCGGCGAGCGACTCGTGGCACTCGAAGACCCCGTGAGCTCCGTAGCCACGCGCGTGGACCACTCGCTCGGGGATGCGCTCGTGGTCGAAGTGGAAGAGCTTCTCGCGGAACGCGTGGTCGGACATGAGGGTCGGACCACGCTCACCCGCTCGCAGTGAGTTGTTGTCGTCCTCGATCGGGACGCCGTGCGCCGACGTCATGACCGGGCTATCGCCGCCTGCTCGCTGGTGGGTCTCGCCGCCGGCCCCGACGCCGTCGTCGGCAGGTGGATGGGCGTCGTGGTTGGTGGTGCGCTTCGTCGTGGGCATCGAGATGACCTCCTCAGGCTGGCGACGTTCAGGAACCCGCGGCCGGGTCGACGTCTCCTTCGACGCTAGGTAGGGGATGCCCGAGGCACTACCTCCCAAGGGGTGGAGACAGGACGCGTGTCACACAGACCCCGACCGTGCCGACCAGACAGATGTATGTCGATGAGCGGCTTGGGGCAGACGTCTGGCTGTGGTCATCGCCACGTCGCGCGCCTACCGTCGAGAGCATGACGACGACACCCGCCCAGACCGACCCGGCCACCGCAGCGTTCGCCCCCTTCGTCGAGGAGGCCATCGCCCTCGCCGCCCGCTGGTCCGCCGCGGCCAGCGCCGGGGAGACGAAGCGGGAGGCGCAGTCGACCGGCCAGCTCGCCGCGCTCCTGTCCGACCACGAGGGGCTCGACCTCGCCGTCTTCTTCGTCGACCGGGTCGCCCGGCCCGAGGACGACCGGGTCGCGGCCACCGCCCTCAACCGGATCACCGCCTCGGACGCCGCCTCCTTCCTCGGCCCGCTCGACCGCAGCCTGCTCGGCCTCGGCGCCCGCGCCGCGCGGATCGCGCCCAAGGTGGTCGTGCCCGCCGCCCGCGCGCGGATGAAGCAGATGGTCGGCCACCTCATCGTCGACGCCCGCGACCCCAGGCTCGGCCGTCACCTGGCCGCCGCCCGCGAGGACGGCTTCCGCCTCAACATCAACCTCCTCGGCGAGGCCGTGCTCGGCGAGGGCGAGGCCTCCTCGCGCACCGAGCGCACCCGCGAGATCCTCGAGCGCCCCGACGTCGACTACGCGTCGATCAAGGTCTCCTCGCTCGTCAGCCAGATCAGCACGTGGGACACGGCGGGCACCGTCGAGCGCTGCCTGACCCGCCTGCGCCCCCTCTACGAGACGGCCCGGGCCTCGACGCCGCACGCCTTCGTCAACCTCGACATGGAGGAGTACCGCGACCTCGAGATGACGATGGAGGTCTTCACGACCCTCCTGTCCGAGCCGCAGTTCCACGACCTCGAGGCCGGCATCGTCCTGCAGGCTTACCTGCCCGACGCGCTGCCCGCCCTCGAGCGGCTCGTCGACTTCGCCCTCGCCCGCCGCGCGGCCGGTGGCGCCCCGATCAAGGTCCGCCTCGTCAAGGGCGCCAACCTCGCCATGGAGCGGGTCGAGGCCGTCATGCACAGCTGGGAGCAGGCCCCCTACCCGACGAAGGGGGATGTCGACGCCAACTACCTGCGCTGCATCGAGCGAGCCCTGCGCCCCGAGCTCGCGGGCGCGCTGCGCCTCGGCGTCGCCTCGCACAACCTCTACGACGTCGCCGCCGCCCACCTGCTCGCTCAGCACCGCGGCGTCTCGGCCGCGCTCGACGTCGAGATGCTGCAGGGCATGTCTCCCGCCCAGGCCCGCGCCGTGCGCGACGAGGTGGGCACCGTCATCCTCTACACGCCAGTCGTCGCCCCCCAGGACTTCGACGCCGCTGTCTCCTACCTCGTGCGCCGCCTCGAGGAGACCGCGTCGCCGGAAAGCTACCTGCACGCCTCCTTCGCCGACGACCCGTCGGCGATGCCCGACCAGGAGGCTCGCTTCCGGACGAGCGTCGAGGCCATCGGCTCCACGCACGTCGGGCCGCGCCGCTCCGCCGAGCGGGCACCCATCGGTGACCACTTCGACAACACGCCTGACTCCGACCCGGCGCTACCGGCCACCCGCGAGTGGGCTGCCCGGGCCGTCGCCGCACCCCGGCCCGAGCCGACCTCACCTCACCTGGGCAGCACCGCCGCCGTCGACGAGGTCGTCGCCACCGCCCGCACTGCCCACGAGGGCTGGGCCGCGCGGCCTGCCGCCGAGCGAGCAGACCTGCTGCGCAAGGCCGCTCGCGAGATCGACGCCCGCCGCGAGGAACTGCTCGCGATCATGGCCGCCGAGGCGGGCAAGACCGCCGCCGAAGCCGACCCGGAGATCTCCGAGGCCGTCGACTTCGCGCGCTACTACGCCGACCGCGCCCTCGAGCTCGAGGACGGGGCGATGGCCGACGGGGCGCGCTTCACCCCCTTCGCCCTGACGCTCGTGACGCCGCCGTGGAACTTCCCCGTCGCCATCCCCATCGGCGGTGTCCTGGCTGCACTCGCCGCGGGCTCCGCCGTCGTCATCAAGCCGGCGCCGCAGACGCCGGTGTGCGTCGAGGCGACCGTCGCGGCGCTGCACGCCGCCGGGATCCCCCGCGAGGTGCTGCACGTCGTGCGCACCGACGAGGACGAGATCGGTCAGCACCTCGTCGCCCACCCCGACGTCGACACCGTCGTGCTCACCGGCGCTAGCGAGACCGCGCGGCTCTTCGCCGGCTGGCGCGCCGGACGCGAGCACGGGGCCGGCGTCCTCGGCGAGACCTCGGGCAAGAACGCGCTCGTCGTCACCCCGTCAGCCGACCTCGACCTGGCCGTCGCCGACCTCGTCTCCTCGGCCTTCGGCCACGCCGGTCAGAAGTGCTCGGCCGCCTCGCTCGGCATCCTCGTCGGGTCGGTCGCCGACTCCGAGCGATTCCGCCGTCAGCTCGTCGACGCGGTCGAGTCGATCGCCGTCGGGTGGCCGGCGGACCTCGGCACCCGCATGGGCCCGGTCATCGAGGTGCCGAGCGGCAAGCTGCTCCGCGCGCTGACGACCCTCGAGCCGGGCGAGCGCTGGCTCGTGCAGCCGCGTCGCCTCGACGACACCGGCCGGCTCTGGTCGCCGGGCGTCAAGGACGGCGTGCGCCCCGGCTCCTTCTTCCACCTCACCGAGGTCTTCGGACCGGTGCTCGGGCTCATGCGCGCGGACTCCCTCGACGAGGCGCTCGAGCTGCAGAATGCGACCGCCTTCGGCCTGACCGGTGGCCTGCACAGCCTCGACGAGGAGGAGATCGCGCGCTGGACCGAAGCGGTCGAGGTCGGCAACGCCTATGTCAACCGGCACATCACCGGCGCGATCGTGCGCCGCCAGTCCTTCGGCGGGTGGAAGGCCAGCTCGATCGGCCCCGGCGCCAAGGCGGGCGGCCCCAACTACGTCGCCCAGCTCGGCACGTGGTCCGCCGACGGTCTCCCGACGAAGGGGGCGTCCGTCGCCTCCGCGGTCCGCGCCACCGTCGACGCGCAGCTCGCCGGGCTCGGCGACACGGTCACCGACGAGGAGCGCGCCTGGCTCGAGTCGGCGCTCGCGAGCGATGCGGCCGCCTGGGCGGGCGAGCTCGGGGTCGAGCACGACGAGAGCGCGCTGGTCGTGGAGACCAACGTCTTCCGCTACCGCCCGCACCCGCGGGTGCTCGTGCGCGCCGGCGCCGGGGCGCGACCGGTCGAGGTGCTGCGCCTCGTCGCAGCCGCCACCCTCACCCGAGCCCACGTCGTCGTCTCCGCCGACCCATCCCTCAACCTTCCGGCGAGCCTCGGCCACGTGCAGGTCGTCACCGAGGTCGAGGCGGCCTGCCTCGTGCGGGCCCGCCGGACCGCCGACGTGCGCGTGCGCGCCATCGGCGAGGCCCCGCCCACCCTCGTCGACGACCTCGTCGCCGGTGGTGTCGACGTCATCACCGGCGAGGTCCTGGCGACCGGACGCCGTGAGCTGCTCCCCTTCGTCCGGGAGCAGGCCGTGAGCACCACCCGGCATCGCTTCGGTCACGTGGCGGGCTGATCGCTGCCAGCGGGTGGAGGTCCTGGCCTGACCCTTGCGCGGGTCAGCGCACGGGCACCCCGGCACGCATCAGGCCGTAGGTGATGCCGTCGAGCAGCGCCTCCCACGAGGCCTCGACGATGTTGGGTGCCACCCCGACGGTCGTCCACGAGGTGTGCTCGTCGCTGTGCTCGATGAGCACCCGCGTCGTCGCGTCGGTGCCGTGGGCGGCATCGAGGATGCGCACCTTGTAGTCGATGAGCTCGATCCGCTCGATCTCCGGGTAGACCGCGACGAGAGCGTGGCGCAGACCCTGGTCGAGCGCGTTGACCGGGCCGTTGCCCTCCCCCGTCGCGACGAAGCGCTGCCCGCCCGCGGTCGCCTTGACCGTCGACTCCGAGAGCGCGTCGGCCCCACCGCGGGCGTCGATCATGATCCGCCAGGACTCGACCTGCGCGTACTCCAGCGACTCCTCCTGCACCTCACGCCGCAGCAGCAACTCGAAGCTCGCGTCCGCCGCGTCGAAGGTGTAGCCCCGCTGCTCGAGATCCTTGACCTTGGCGAGCACGCGCGCGAGCGCCGCGTCGTCGCCGGTGAGGTCGACGCCGAACTCCCGGCTCTTCAGCTCCACCGTCGCCCGCCCGGCCATGTCGGAGACGAGCATGCGCATGTCGTTGCCCACGTCCTTGGGCTCGATGTGTTGGTAGAGGTCGGGGTCGACCTTGATCGCGCTCGCGTGCAGACCGGCCTTGTGCGCGAAGGCGCCCGAGCCGACGTAGGGCTGCCGGGAGAAGTGCGGGAAGTTGGTCACCTCGCTCACCGCGTGCGAGATGCGTGTCGCGTCCTGCAGGCGGTGCGGCTCGACGAGGTCCATGCCGAGCTTGAGCTGGAGGTTGGCGACGACGGTGATGAGGTCGGCATTGCCGGTGCGCTCGCCGTAGGCGTTGACCGTGCCCTGGACGTGGTCGGCGCCGGCCTCGACCGCGGCCATCGTGTTGGCCACCGCGCAGCCGGTGTCGTTGTGGCAGTGGATGCCCAGCCGCGCCCCGGTCGCCTCGATGACGTCGGCGACGGCCGCGCTCACCTGGCCGGGCAGCATGCCGCCGTTGGTGTCGCACAGGGCGACGACCTCGGCCCCGGCCTCGTGTGCGGCGCGCACGCAGGCGAGTGCGTAGTCGCGGTCGAGGTGGTAGCCGTCGAAGAAGTGCTCGCCGTCGACGATGACGGTCCGGGCCTGACCCACGAGGTGGGTCACGGTGTCGGCGATCATCGCGAGGTTTTCGTCGCGGGTGGTCTTCAGCGCCCGCTCGACGTGCCCCGGGTGCATCTTGGCGACGAGGGTGATGACCTCGGCGCCGGAGTCGAGCAGCGCCTGCACCTGCGGGTCGGTGGCGGCGGAGCCGCCGGCGCGCCGGGTGGCGCCGAAGGCGGCGAGCGTCGCCGTGTGCAGCTGCAGCTCGGTGCGAGCCCGGCGGAAGAACTCGGTGTCGTTGGGGTTGGCCCCCGGCCACCCCCCTTCGATGTGGGTGACACCGAGGTCGTCGAGGTGACGGGCGATCGTCAGCTTGTCCACGACCGAGAGGTTGATGCCCTCCTGCTGGGCACCGTCGCGCATGGTCGTGTCGTAGACGTGGAAGCCGTGCATCGTGGGTTCTTCCGGTTGGGGCGAAGGGAGGCACTCGCCTCCGCGGTGAGTGTGACACCTGCTCGTCGCGCCCGTCCGTGGCGGGGGTGATGCTCCGGACCCGTCCGCTCGTCTCGTCCCCTGCCCGAGAAAAGCGAAAGACCCCCCGGGTGTGGGAGGTCCGCGCGACGAGCAGGTGGCTCGTCGCGCCTAGATAATGAGCTCGGCTGCGGTGGCAGCGCGGGTCGTCATCTGGGGCATCACCTGGTCACCATGGCACCGTCCCACGAGCCGGTCACCGACCGTCCGCCCTTCGAGACGCTCGCAGAGCGAGCTCCTCAGGGACCGGTCGGACCCACACTCCCTGAGGAGGCCGCCCGCGGCCGTCTCGAAGGGACTACAGCAGCCCCTCGAGCACCTGCGCGACCCCGTCGTCGTCGTTGGCAGGGGCGTGGTCGGTCGCGGCCGCCAGGACCTCGGGATGCGCATTGGCCACGGCGAAGGACCGCCCGGCCCAGAGGAGCATCGGCAGGTCGTTGGGCATGTCACCGAAGGCCCACACCTCCCCCGCGTCGATCCCGAGCTCCGCGCACCAGCCGGCGAGCGCGGCAGCCTTGGTGACCCCCTTCGCCGAGACCTCGGCCAGCCCGCCGGCACCGCTGAAGGCCACGACCGCGCGGTCGCCGACGATCTCGGTGACCGCGGTGATGAACTCGTCGTCGGTCAGGTGCGGGTTGCGGGCGAGCAGCTTGCCGACGAGCGCGTCGTCCAGCCGCTCGATGGCCGGGGTCGTCACGAGGTTCTCCGGGTGGTCGTGGATCGCGGCAAACATGCTCTCCGCGGCCAGCCCGGTGTGCCGCTCGGCGGCGAAACCCGTGCCGGGCAGCTGGTCGCGCAGGTCGAGCACGATCTCGGTGACGACCTCGCGCGGGATGGAGCGCACGCCGAAGACCCGCCGCTCGGCGACGTCGTAGCGGAAGGCACCGTTGCCGCAGATCGCAACTCCGCGCGTGCCGACGACGTGCGCCAGCTCGTCGAGCCAGCGCGGGGGGCGGGCGGTGACGAGGACCGTCTCGAGCCCTGCATCGGCGACGGCACGAAGGGCGTCGACCGAGCGGGACGAGACGGTCCCGTCACTGCGCAGCAGGGTGCCGTCGAGATCGGTGGCGATGAGCCGAGGGGTCACGTGGGCTACCTCGGTGCGGTGCTGGCGTGGCTGCTCAGGCGAGCCGGGTCATCCAGCCGCGGGTGTCCTCGGCGACGCCGTACTGGATGTCGAGCAGGCTCTGGCGGATCGTGCGGGTGATCTCGCCTCCGCCCTCACCACCGGTGGACGGGGCGGAGCCGCCGGCCCAGCGCAGCTCGCCGACCGGCGTGACGACGGCGGCGGTGCCGCAGGCGAAGACCTCGGTGATCTCGCCGGAGGCCACGCCCTCCTTCCACCAGTCGATCTCGATGCGCGACTCTTCGGGGGTGAGGCCGAGGTCGGGGGCGAGCGCGAGGATCGAGTCGCGGGTGACGCCCTCGAGGATCGAGCCGGTGAGCGCGGGGGTGCGCAGCTTGCCGTCCTTGGTGACGAAGAAGAGGTTCATGCCGCCGAGCTCTTCGATGTAGGTGTGCGTCGAGGAGTCGAGGAAGACGGCCTGGTCGCAGCCCTGGGCCTGACCCTCGAGCTGGCCGGCGAGCGAGGAGGCGTAGTTGCCGCCGCACTTGGCAGCCCCCGTGCCACCGTCGCCGGCGCGGGCGTAGTCCTGGCTGATCCAGAGGTTGACCGGCGTGAGGCCACCGGAGAAGTAGGCACCGGCCGGGCTGGCGATGACCGAGAAGGTCACCTCGTTGGCCGGTCGCACCCCGAGGAAGGCCTCCGAGGCGAACATGAAGGGCCGCAGGTAGAGGCTCGTCTCGCCCGTGCCGTAGGCGGGCACCCAGGCCTCGTCGGCCTGGACGAGCGCGCGGATCGCCCCGACGAAGTCCTCCTCCGGCAGCACCGGCAGCGCGAGCCGCTCGCAGCTGCGCGCCATGCGCGCCGCATTGCGGTCGGGGCGGAAGGTCCACACCGAGCCGTCCTCGTGTCGGTAGGCCTTCATCCCTTCGAAGACCTCCTGCGCGTAGTGCAGGACGGCCGCGGCCGGGCTGATCTGCAGCGGCCCGAAGGCGCGCACCTGCCCGTCGTGCCAGCCCTCCCCCTTCGTCCACGTGGCGAGGGCCATGTGGTCGGTGAAGGTCGACCCGAAGCCGGGGTTGGCCAGGACGGCCTCGCGGTCGGCGTCAGGAAGGGGGGCGTCGCTGCGGGTGGTGGTGAAGGTCAGCTCGGCGGTCATCAGTGGCACGTCTCCTCGGGTCCGATGTGGTGCAGGTTACCCCCCGAGCGAAGGGGGTCGGGTCAGCTGTAGTGGAAGCGGGCTTGGAGGACGACGAGGTCGTCACCGTCGACGAGGTAGACCAGACGGTGCTCCTCGGTGATCCTCCGCGACCACGCACCAGCGAGCATGTGACGCAACGGCTCTGGCTTGCCGATGCCGTCCACCGGGTCCCGCAGGGCGTCGTCGATCAGTCGGTTGATCCGCTTGAGCGTCTGGCGGTCGGCACCGAGCCAGTACGTGTAGTCGGCCCAGCCATTGGGGGTGAAGACCAGCCTCATCGCTCGAGGTCGTGCTCGTCCCGCCGCCCTTCGCGGGCCTGAGCCAGGCTCTCGAGGAGGTGACGAGCGTTGGCAGGCACCCGCAGGAGGTGGGCCGTCTCTGCCAGGGCGTCGTAGTCGGCACGGGACATGAGCACCGCGTCACCACGGCGCGACGTGATCTCCACCGTCGTGCGATCTTCGTTGACCTGCTCGATGAGGGGGAAGAGGTTCTTGCGGGCTTCGCTCGCGGTGACGGCCATGATTCCTCCAGACACTGGTACGACTTCTTGTACCAGTGTGCGCCTCGGTAGGCGGTCACCGCAAGCGTAGTCCGGGCGTCACAGCCGCCCGGCGATGGCGTCCCCGATCTGGCTCGTGGACCGCTCGTCCGCACGCTCGGCGAGGTCCGCGGCGACGGCGGCCTCGACCCGCTGGGCGTCGTCGGCGAGGCCGAGGTGGTCGAGCAGCATCGCCGCGGAGAGGATCGCGGCGGTCGGGTCGGCCTTGCCCTGACCCGCGATGTCTGGGGCGGAGCCGTGGACCGGCTCGAACATGCTCGGGGCGTCGCGGGTGGGGTTGATGTTGCCGCTCGCGGCCAGCCCAATGCCGCCGGCGACGGCCGCGGCGATGTCGGTGATGATGTCGCCGAAAAGGTTGTCGGTGACGATGACGTCGAAGCGTGCCGGGTCGGTCGCGAGGAAGATCGTCGCGGCGTCGACGTGCTGGTAGGCGGTCTCGACGTCGGGGAACTCCGCGCCGACCTCCTCGACGGTGCGGCGCCACAGGTGACCGGCGTGGGTGAGCACGTTGTGCTTGTGGACGAGCGTCAGGTGCTTGCGCGGGCGCGCCTGGGCGCGGGCGAAGGCGTCACGCACGACCCGCTCGATGCCGAATCGGGTGTTGACGCTGACCTCGGTCGCGACCTCGTGCGGGGTGCCGACGCGCAGCGCGCCGCCGTTGCCGGCGTAGGGCCCCTCGGTGCCCTCGCGGACGACGACGAAGTCGAGCCCCTTGCTCGTCACGTGCTCGGAGAGCGGGCTGGTGACGCCGGGGAAGAGCTTGGCCGGGCGCAGGTTGACGTAGTGGTCGAGCGCAAAGCGAAGGGGAAGCAGCACGCCCCGCTCGAGGACGCCGGAGGGGACGCTCGGGTCACCGATGGCACCGAGGAGGATGCCGTCGTGGCCGCGCAACTCCTCGACGACGGAGTCGGGCAGGGTCTCGCCGGTGCGGTGCCAGCGGGCCGCGCCGAGGTCGTACTCGGTGGTGCGGAGGTCGACGCCGGAGGCGCCGAGGACCTTCAGGCCCTCCGCGACGACCTCGGGGCCGATGCCGTCGCCGCCGATGACGGCGATGTCGAAGCTGGTCTGCGCTGCGTCCGTGCTCATGTGCTCAGGCTAGGCGCGCGTCCCGACATGTGAACCCCGCGTCCCGACATGTGGGCGCAGGGCCCCTCGCTCCCTGAGTGGGTCCCACGCTCCGCGTGGGCGGTCGCCCCGCGACCGTCTCGGAGGGCGCCTCCGCGCGCAGCAGCCCTACTCGAAGGGGGACGTCCCCGCCCCGAGCTCGGTGACGATGGCGACCCACGGCGTCCCTCCGCATTCGGTGGGGAGGGCATCGGGCTCGAAGCCGCCCATCTCAGAGTCCTCGTCGCCACCACCCATCACGAGGTCACCCTGGGTGAACTCGTCACCGGACTCGCTGACGATCGACCACGACTGCCGGTCGCCCTCGACCGACGTGCCGTCGGGGAAAGCCACCGGACGCCGCGACTCCTCATCGACGATGCACCCGGTCTTGTCGTCCAGCGCGAGGGTGGCACGCGCCTGCATGTCATTGCCGCCGTCCGTGGGTTCGGGCAGGACGAGGATGCGCACCTCCTCGTCACCCTCGAGCCGCACGTCGTCGGAGGACGAGCACCCGCCGACCGTCGCCACCACCACCACTGCACATGTCACCAGCCGTCGCATGACACCTCCCCCGCACGGATCACCAGCACTCTCCAGCATGCGGGGGGGGCATGGTCGCGTCAATGGCCGGCGCCGGTCTCTCCCTTCGTCCCCAGCACCCTTCGAGACGTCGGCCGCAGGCGGCCTCCTCCTCAGGGACCGGGGGGGGAGCGACCCCCGGCCTCCTCAGGGAGCGAAGGGCAGGGTCAGTCGACCTTGCGCGCAGCACCCTTGTCGGCGGACTGGGCGAACTTCGCGAAGATCTTCAGCGCGGGCGTGACGTGGCGCTCGCGGGGGGCGGCGGGGGCCCACCCCTTCGCGTCCTGCTCGGCGCGGCGACGGGCGAGCTCCTCGTCGTCGACGAGCAGGTTGACCCGCCGGCCGGGGATGTCGAACTCGATGACATCGCCGTCCTTGACCAGGCCGATCGCGCCGCCGGAGGCGGCCTCCGGGGAGACGTGCCCGATCGACAGGCCGGACGAGCCGCCGGAGAAGCGGCCGTCGGTGATCAGGGCGCACTTGGGGCCCAGGCCGGTGCCCTTGAGGTAGGAGGTCGGGTAGAGCATCTCCTGCATGCCGGGCCCGCCCTTGGGGCCCTCGTAGCGGATGACGACGACCTCGCCCTCCTGCACCTGCTTGGACAGGATCATCTCGACGGCCGCGTCCTGCGACTCGGCGACGCGGGCCGGGCCGGAGAAGTTCCACTGGTGCTCGGGCACGCCAGCGGTCTTGACGATGCAGCCGTCCGGGGCGAGGTTGCCGTGGAGGACGGCCAGTCCCCCTTCGCTCGTGTAGGCGTGCTCGACGGAGCGGATGCACCCGTCCTGCGCGTCCGTGTCCAGACTCGACCACCGGTTGGTGGAGGAGAAGGCCTGCGTCGTGCGCACGCCACCGGGCGCGGCGTGGAAGAGCTCGATCGCCTTGCTCGTCGCGGCGCCGCTGCGGATGTCCCAGTCGGAGAGCCACGTCTCGAGGTCGGGGCTGTGCACGGACCGGACGCTGGCGTCGAGCATGCCGCCGCGGTGCAGCTCGCCGAGGATCGCGGGGATGCCGCCGGCGCGGTGGACGTCCTCCATGTAGTAGTCACCGCTGTTGGGCGCGACCTTGACCAGGCACGGCGTGACGCGCGAGAGGGCGTCGATGTCGGTCTGGTCGAAGTCGACGCCGGCCTCCTGGGCCGCGGCGAGCAGGTGGAGGATCGTGTTGGTCGAGCCGCCCATGGCGATGTCGAGGCGCATTGCGTTGGCGAAGGCGGGCTTGGTCGCGATCGAGCGCGGCAGCACCGAGTCGTCGTCGCCGTCGTAGTAGTCGCGGCACAGGTCGACGACGAGCTTGCCGGCGTCGAGGAAGAGGTCGCGCCGGGCCGAGGCGGTCGCAAGTGTCGAGCCGTTGCCCGGCAGGGAGAGGCCGAGGGCCTCGGTGAGGCAGTTCATCGAGTTGGCGGTGAACATGCCCGAGCAGGACCCGCACGTCGGGCAGGCGGACTGCTCGATGGCGGTGATCTCGTCGTCGCTGACGTTGTCGTCGACGGCCTTGACCATCGCGTCGACGAGGTCCAGACGGGTGTAGGTCTCGCCGTCGTCACCGATGATCGCCTTGCCGGCCTCCATCGGACCGCCGGAGACGAAGACCGTCGGGATGTTCAGGCGCAGCGCGGCCAGGAGCATGCCGGGCGTGATCTTGTCGCAGTTGGAGATGCACACGAGGGCGTCGGCGCAGTGCGCGTTGACCATGTACTCGATGGAGTCGGCGATGACCTCGCGGCTGGGCAGCGAGTAGAGCATGCCGTCGTGGCCCATCGCGATGCCGTCGTCGACGGCGATGGTGTTGAACTCCTTGCCCACTCCCCCGGCCTCCTCGACGGCACCGGCGACAAGCTGGCCCATGTCCTTGAGGTGGACGTGCCCGGGGACGAACTGCGTGAAGGAGTTGGCGATCGCGACGATCGGCTTGCCAAAGTCCCCTTCGCCCATGCCGGTGGCGCGCCAGAGTGCGCGGGCACCGGCCATGTTGCGTCCGTGGGTCGTCGTGCGAGATCGAAGCTGCGGCATGCCTCCACGGTATGCCGCCGGTCCGCAGGGTGATACCGCGTCTCACATGCAGACCGCCCCCGCACCGTCGGCGGTGCGGGGGCGGTCGGGATGCTGTGGGCTGCGCTCACTCACCGCTGTCGCGGCGGTCCAGGCTCTCCTGGAGGGCGCGGCGTGCCTCGATGGCCTCGTCGCTCATGACGGCTCCTCGTGATCGTGCGGTGGTGGGGCGGGCACGGCGTGGGTGGGGGTGCCGGTGGTGCGAAGGGGGGGGCGGGGCCGGGTGTGGCCGCCGATCGTGCGACGGTACGCCGCTCCCCTCCCGCCACGGAATGCCCCGTCCGCTCCGTGGACGGCCGTCCGCCTGTCGGGCCGAAAAGTCGGAGGCGCGGTGCCGGTGGCTGGACATAACCTTGAGCGGCCATGACGCAGACCCTCGAGCGGACCACCGCGCCGCCCCCACCCACCGAGCCGATGCCCCCGGAGCGCACCGTCGACTGGCGACGGATGCGCTCGCCGGCGGCCGCGGCCGCGCTCGTCTGCTCCGCGACCGCGGCGGTCCTGCTCACGACCGGCACCGTCGTCATCGGCCGCCTGGCGGAGGGACCGAGCACCGGCCTCGTCCAGCTGCTCGCCCTGCTCGTCGTCGGCGGCGCCGTCATCGACAATCTCGGCAAGGTCGTGTGGGTCGGCCTCTCCGACCGCGCCGAGGGCGTGCTGCGCGACGACCTGCTCGACGCCGCGCTCGCCCAGCCGGTCGCGACCCTCTCAGAGCAGGCGGCCGGCGAGATCCTCGACCGCGTCGACGACGACACCCACGAGGTCGGCAACCTCATGCGGTGGCAGGTGTGGATGTTTGCGCGCACCGCCTTTTCGGTCGTCCCCATGTGGGTCGTCGCCGGCATCACGTGGTGGCCGGCCTGGCTGCTCTTCCCCGTCATCGGTCTGCTCACCGCCGTGGCCGTGCGTCCCCTGCTCGGGGAGATCACCCGCCGCAAGGTCATCGAGGAGGCCGCCTGGACCGACCATGCCAGCGCCCTCGAGGAGGGCATCGCCGGGCGCGACGACCTGCGCACCAGCCTGGGTCAGGCACACATGCTGCAGCGCCTGGCGACGCTCACCGCACGGGTCCACGCCCGCTTCGCCGACGTCGTCACGCTCGAGAGCCGGCTGGCCCGCCGGGCGGGTCTGCTGCTCCACGGTCTGCTCGCCGGCATCGGCCTGGCCGGCATCGCGCTGGCGACCGGCGGTGGCCTGTCGGTGGGCCAGCTCGTCACGCTCTTCATCGTCACGTCGACCTTCGTCGGTCTCGTCACCCAGCTCTCCCACCAGTTGCCGGACCTGCAGGCCGGCCTGGGCGCGGTGATCCGGCTGCGGCAGATGCTCGCCGTCGAGCCCGAGCCGAAGGGAGGCGCCCCCGTCCCCGCGGGCGCCGAGCTGGCGGTCGAGGTGCGCGGCCTCGACTTCAGCTACACCGAGGGCAGCTTCGCCCTGCGGGACGTGACCTTTGCCGTGCCCGCGGGCGAGACCGTCGCGCTCGTCGGCCGCACCGGCTCGGGCAAGTCGACCCTGGCCTCCTTCGTCTCGCGGGCCATCGAGCCGCCGCGGGGCACGGTCTTCGTCGGGGGCGTCGACGTGCGCGATCTCGACGTGCAGCTGCTGCGCACCGACGTCGGTGTCGTCACCCAGCGCACCGAGATCATCGCCGGCACCCTCGCCGACAACATCGCCCTCTTCGACGACACCCCGCGCAGCGACATCGAGGCGGCCGTCGTCGAGCTCGGACTCGTCGACTGGGTCGCCGGGCTGCCCGACGGCCTCGAGACCCTCCTCGGTCCCGGCGGCACGACCCTCTCCGCGGGCGAGGAGCAGCTCGTCGCCTTCGCGCGGCTGCTCGTGCGCGACGTGCGGGTCGTCGTCCTCGACGAGGCGACCGCCCGCATGGACCCGCTCACCGAGCGCCGGGTCGTCTCCGCCGCCGACCGCCTCCTCGTGGGCCGCACCGGCATCCTCATCGCGCACCGCCTCGGGACGATCGAGCGGGCCCCGCACGTCGTCGTCCTCGACCACGGAACGGTGATCCAGCAGGGGCGTCGCACCGAGCTCGCCGAGCAGCCGGGTCCCTTCCGCAGCCTGCTCCTCGACAGCCGCGCCGAGTCCGCGGCCGACCAGCCCTCCCCCGAGGGCGCCGTCGACCACGCCGACCTCGACCCCGTCGGTGGGCGCCGCCGCACGACGACGCCGCCCGAGCGGCCCGCCATCGGCGACGGACCCTCCCTCGCCCGGGGCATCACCCACGCCCTGCTCGTCAAGCCGTCGTGGGGCGTCGCCGGCGCCGTGTGCTTCCTCGCGATGTCGCTGCTCGGCGCTCAGGGTGCGATGACCGGTCTCGTGTGGGGCCAGGTCATCGAGGGCCTGCAGGCCGGGCAGACCCCGACCCTGCTCGCCGCGGCGCTCGTCGCGTGCCTGCTCGTCGTCCCCTTCCTCACGTCGCAGGCCTTCTACCGGTACCCGCGCTGGTGGATCGAGGTCATGCTGCGCACCCGCATGGCGGTCCTCGCCGGGCAGACCCGGGCCGAGCGGCTGCCGCGCACTCCCCCCGGCGAGGTCGTCGCCCGCTCGATGGACGCCGACCGGTACGCCCGGTACGCCGACCGGTGGGTCGACTTCATCAACGGCCTGGTCATCGCCGCCCTCACGGCTCTGCTCGCCGGCACGTGGGTCGCCGGAGCCGTGCTGCTGACCGTCATGGTGGGGTCCGCCCTCGCCGCGACCCTCGGCCGCCCGATCGCCGGCCGGTCCGCAGCTGCTGCCTCGCTGGCGCGGGCCCGCTTCGGTCGGGCCGTCGTCTCCTCGCTCGAGTCGGTGCGCACCATCAAGCTGGCGGCGGCCACTCCCTTCGTCCGACGGCACCTGCGTCAGGTGGACGCCGGCCGGGTCCAGGCGGCGGTCAAGGAGCACCGGGTGCAGGCCGTGCTCGACGCCGTGCCGCTGGTCATGGTCCAGTGCGGCGTCGTCGTCACGTGGTGGATCCACGTGGCCGGTGGCTGGGGCCTGGGCACCGCGATCCTCGTCTCGGGTGCGGTCGCGGGCTTCGACTGGTTTGGCCGCGTGGCGAGCATGGTCGTCACCGAGGCGCCCGGCACCCGCGCCTGGCAGGTCGAGACGGCGCGCTTCGCCGGTGGCGTCGACCTCATGGACCTGCCCGCGGGGGTCGACCTCGTCGAGGGCACCGCGCCCGCGCCGGTCGAGGGCGAGCGCGAGCGCCTGCGGCGCCTCGAGCTGCGCGACGTCTCGGTCGTCCACGACGACGGGACCGTCGGCGCCAGCGAGATCGACCTCGTCGTCGACGCGGGCGACCTCGTGCTGCTCGTCGGCCAGGTCGGCTCGGGCAAGTCGAGCCTGCTCGCCTCACTCGCCGGTCTCGTCGACCACCGCGGCGAGATCCGGTGGAACGGCACGCCCGTCACCGACCCGCAGTCCACCCTGCGGCCGGGCCGCATCGCCCACGTCGCGCAGGTGCCGAGGGTGCTGTCGGGCAGCTTCACCGACAACGTGCGCCTGGGCCACGACCGCCCCCTCGACGAGCCGGTCGCCCTCGCCCGGCTCACCCAGGACGTCGACGACGCCGGCGGGCCCGACGCCCTCGTCGGCCATCGCGGGGTGCGTCTGTCAGGTGGGCAGGTGCAGCGGCTCGCGCTGGCCCGGGCCCTGGCGACCGAGGCCGAGCTGCTGCTCGCCGACGACGTCTCCTCCGCCCTCGACGCGACGACCGAGATCGACCTGTGGCGGGGTCTGCGCGAGCGCGGCGCGACCGTCATCGGTGCGACCTCGAAGCGGGCGGCACTGGAGCAGGCCGACCACGTCGTCGTCCTCGACGGCGGTCGGGCCGTGGCCACGGGCACGTGGGCACAGCTCGCACCCACGTGGGGTCACCTCGCCGGCTGAACCCGAGCATGACGAAGGGGGCGCCCCGGCCGGTGAGCCGGTGGGCGCCCCCCTTCGGAGCCCGCTGCGGGGGTGACCGCCGCGGGGGTCTGGTGGGTCGGGGTCAGCGGGCGGCAGAGCCCTCGGTGTAGTCGTCGTCCCCGGACTGCCACGCGAAGTGGGCGCGCAGCGCCTTGCCCGTCGCCTCGATCGGGTGACCGGCCTCCTTGTCCCGCAGCTGCTGGAACTCGACAGCGCCGTTGTCCTGGTCCTCGATGAAGCGCTTGGCGAAGGAGCCGTCCTGGATGTCGGAGAGGATGCCCTTCATCGACTCCTTGACCTTCGCGTCGACGACGCGGGGGCCGGAGACGTAGTCGCCGTACTCGGCGGTGTCGGAGATCGACCAGCGCTGCTTGGCGATGCCGCCCTCCCACATGAGGTCGACGATGAGCTTGAGCTCGTGGAGCACCTCGAAGTACGCGATCTCCGGCTGGTAGCCCGCCTCGGTCAGCGTCTCGAAGCCCGCCTGGACGAGGTGCGACATGCCACCACACAGGACGGCCTGCTCACCGAAGAGGTCGGTCTCGGTCTCCTCGGTGAAGGTCGTCTTGATGACGCCCGCCCGCGTGCCACCGATGCCCTTGGCGTAGGCGGCCGCGATGTCCCAGGCCTGGCCCGAGGCGTCCTGCTCGACGGCGATGATGTCCGGGATGCCGCGGCCGTCGACGAACTCACGACGCACGGTGTGACCGGGGGCCTTCGGCGCGACGAGGATGACGTCGACGCCGGCCGGCGCCTGGATGTAGCCGTAGCGCACGTTGAAGCCGTGGCCGAAGACGAGCACGTCGCCGTCCTTGAGCTCCGGCGCGATGTCGTCGGCGTAGAGGTGACGCTGCACCTGGTCGGGGGCGAGGATGACGATGACGTCGGCCTCGGCGGCGGCCTCACGCGGGGTGAGGACCTTCAGGCCCTCGGCCTCCGCCTTGGCGCGGCTCTTGCTGCCCTCCTTGAGACCGATGCGCACGTCGACACCGCTGTCGCGCAGGTTGAGCGCGTGGGCGTGACCCTGCGAGCCGTAGCCGATGACGGCAACCTTGCGGCCCTGGATGATGGACAGGTCGGCGTCGTCGTCGTAGATCAGTTCGGCGGCCATGGGGCACTTCTCCTTGTGTGGTGGGTGGTGCGGTCGGGTTGGTCGTCATCGTCTCCCGTCACGACGGACGAGGACGAAGGGGGGTCAGTGTCGGGAGCGGTCGGTGATGGAGCGGGGGCCGCGGCCGATGGCCACGACACCGGACTGGACGAGCTCCTTGATGCCGTAGGGCTCGAGGATCTCGAGCATCGCGGCGATCTTGTCGGTGTTGCCGTAGACCTGCAGGGTCATCGCGTCGCTCGTCGTGTCGACGATCTTCGCCTTGAACATCTGCGCGGTCTCGAGGATCCCGCTGCGGTTGCTCGCCTCGGCGCGCACCTTGACCAGGACGATCTGGCTGGTCACCGACGCGAGCGGGTCGAGCTCGACGACCTTGAGCACCTCGACGAGCTTGTTGAGCTGCTTGGTCACCTGCTCCAGCGGCAGCAGGTCGACGTCGACGACGACGGTCATCCGGGAGATCTCCGGGTGCTCGGTCGGCCCGACGGCGAGGGAGTCGATGTTGAAGCCGCGCCGGGAAAACAGGGCCGAGATCCGGGCGAGGACACCGGGCTTGTTCTCGACGAGGACGGAGAGGGTGTGCTTGGTGCTCATGCTCTTTCCTTCACTGCCCGTCGTGGTCGGCGTCGGTGGACTGCTCGATGGCCTCGGACTCCTCGCGGTCCCACTGCGGGGCCTCGTCGCGGGCGATCTGGATGGCGTCGTTGCTCACGCCGGCGGGCACCATCGGCCACACCATGGCGTCCCGCTCGACGACGAAGTCGATGACGACCGGGCGGTCGTTGATCGCCATCGCCTGCTCGATCGTCGCGTCGAGGTCCTCGGGCCGCTCGCAGCGCAGCCCGACGCAGCCGTAGGCATCGGCGAGCTTGACGAAGTCGGGGATGCGGCTGCCGACCGAGGTGTGCAGGTCGGTGTTGGAGTATCGCTCGTTGTAGAAGAGCGACTGCCACTGGCGCACCATGCCCAGGCTCGAGTTGTTGATGACCGCGACCTTGATCGGGATGTCGTTGATGACGCAGGTCGCGAGCTCCTGGTTGGTCATCTGGAAGCACCCGTCGCCGTCGATGGCCCAGACGACCCGGTCGGGCTCACCGACCTTGGCGCCCATGGCTGCGGGCACGGAGTAGCCCATCGTCCCGGCGCCGCCGGAGTTGAGCCAGGAGTTGGGGCGCTCGTAGCCGATGAACTGCGCGGCCCACATCTGGTGCTGGCCGACGCCCGCGGCGTAGACCGCCTCCGGCCCAGCGATCTGGCCGATCCGCTCGATGACCTGCTGCGGCATGAGGGCGCCCTCGCCGTGCGAGGTGTAGCCGACCGGGTACTCCTGCGACCACCGGGTCGTCGCTGCCGCCCAGTCGCGGTAGCGGTCCGGGATGACCGCAGCGGCCTCCCCTTCGCCGGCCTCGATCGCGGCGATGAGCTCGCCGAGGATCGCCTTGGCGTCACCGACGATCGGCACGTCGGCGACGCGGTTCTTGGAGATCTCGGCCGGGTCGATGTCGGCGTGGATGACCTTGGCCCCCGGCGCGAAGGACGACAGCTGGCCCGTGACCCGGTCGTCGAAGCGCGCCCCGATGGTGATGAGCAGGTCGCTGCGCTGCAGGCCGGTGACCGCCGCGACGGACCCGTGCATGCCTGGCATACCCAGGTGCAGCGGGTGCCCGTCGGGGAAGGCGCCGCGGGCCATGAGCGTCGTGACGACCGGGATGCCCGTGAGCTCGGCGAGGCGACGCAGCTCCGCGTGGGCTCCGGCCCGGATGACCCCACCACCGACGTAGAGCACCGGCTGGCGGCTCTCGGCCATGAGGCGGACGGCCTCGCGGATCTGCTTGGCGTGCGGACGCGTCACCGGGTGGTAGCCCGGCAGGCTGACCTGCGGCGGCCACTCGAAGGTGGTGGTGGCCTGCAGGGCGTCCTTGGAGATGTCGACGAGCACGGGGCCGGGTCGGCCGGTGCTCGCGATGTGGAAGGCCTCCGCGATGACCCGCGGGATCTCCGCGGCGTCGGTCACGAGGTAGTTGTGCTTGGTGATCGGCATCGTGATGCCCCGGATGTCCGCCTCCTGGAAGGCGTCCGTGCCGATCGAGCTCGAGGCCACCTGGCCGGTGATCGCAACCATCGGCACGGAGTCCATGTGGGCGTCGGCGATCGCGGTGACGAGGTTGGTGGCGCCAGGGCCGGAGGTGGCCATGCAGACGCCGACCTTGCCGGTCGCCGAGGCATAGCCTTCGGCGGCATGGCCGGCGCCCTGCTCGTGGCGCACGAGGATGTGGCGGACCTTCGTCGAGTCCATCAGCGGGTCGTAGGCCGGCAGGATCGCGCCGCCGGGGATGCCGAAGACGACCTCGGCGCCGACGCACTCGAGGGACAGGACGAGGCTCTTGGCCCCGGTCACCTGCGCGGAGGTCGTCGCTCTGCCCGCCTCGCTCCGGCGCGCCATCGCGGCCGGGCTCGGGGCGCTGCTGGTCGTGTCAGTCACCGTCTGTCCTTCGGTTCGGCGTGCCATCTGTGCTCCTCTTCATCCTCTCCCGGCCATGAAAAAGCCCCTCAGTCCGGGTGCGGACATGAAGGGCGCGCGCTGCGTCGGCGACGAGTCGTCGCTCAGGCAGCGCGCCGGGGAAGTACGAGGAGGAGGGCCATGCCGCTACTCTCCCCCGCCTGCCCAGCGTGTGTCAACGAATGAGACGAGCGCGCCCACCATGTGGGACATGGTCGTTTCACCCGTCGACGGCCGGCCATGAGAGTCCGGTCCGCGCATCGGGCGTGTTCGTCATCGGCGGGTGGGCGTCCTCGATCGAGCTGGCGGGAGCGGTCGTCACGACAACTCGGGTGACGACAGGTGGACGAAGCGAGGACGCTGGCGCACTCGGTCTTTACGAGCACGTGGGGATGGAGGTCGTCGCCAGCTTCCGCCGCCTCGCCCTCCCCATGTGACGTCCGCGCCTCAGGGCACGCGGAACTCGTCGAGGACCGCGGCGCCGAAGGCCAGGTCCTCCCAGTGCCCCGAGAAGCGCAGCACCGCCGCCGCACCGGGCGGGAAGCCGTGGCTGAGCAGCTCGTGCGCCTCGTCGTCCCCCTCGCCGTCGGCGAGGAGGCTCGCCGCCGCCGGCAGGCCCGGCGCGTGGCCGACGACGAGCAGCACGCTCGCGTCGTCGGTCGACTCCCGCACGACGGCCAGGACCTCCTCGGCGTCGGCGTTGTAGAGCCGGTGCTCGATCTGCACCTCTGCCTCGGGGCAGCCGGCCTCGGCGACCTCGTGCATCGTCTCCCGGGTGCGCGCGGCCGGCGAGCACATCACCTCGTCACAGCCCAGGCCGTGCTCGCGCAGCCACCGCCCGACCTCCTGGGCTTGCGCCCGCCCGGTCTCGGTGAGGGGTCGCTCACGGTCGTCCTGACCGGCACGGCCCGGCTCGGGCTCGGCGTGCCGCAGCAGGATCAGGGTCCGGTCCTCCGCTGACATGGTCATGGACAGAGTGTGGCCCGGACCACACGAGCGCGCCACCCCTCGATCGACTGCGCAGAGGGGTGGCCTCAGCCCTCGTGCACGAGGTTGATCGGCGGCTCGCCTGCGGCGAGCGCGGTGAGCTGACGACGCAGCATCGACACCGCGCGGGGGCGGAAGGCCTGGGTCACGCCACCGACGTGCGGGCTGATGATGACGCCGGGAGCGCTCCACAGGGGGTGCCCGGTCGGCAGCGGCTCCGGGTCGGTGACGTCGAGCGCAAACCGCAGCCGGCCCGCGTGCCGCAGGGCGGCCTCGGTGTCGAGCGCGGGGCCGCGGCCGACGTTGACCACGAGCGTGCCGTCCGGCAGCGAGCTCAGCAGCTCCTCCCCGAGGATGTGGTGGGTGGCGTCGGAGCCGGGCAGCACGGAGATGATGACGTCGTGCTGCGGTGCGAGAGCGGCCAGCTCGTCGACCCCGTGCACCGCCTCGACGAGGTCGTCGCCGGC
Source organism: Janibacter hoylei PVAS-1 (assembly GCF_004025845.1). Classification (NCBI taxonomy): domain Bacteria; kingdom Bacillati; phylum Actinomycetota; class Actinomycetes; order Micrococcales; family Intrasporangiaceae; genus Janibacter; species Janibacter hoylei. The sequence goes on along the minus strand of NZ_PIPF01000013.1, from coordinate 52,487 downwards.
GCGCGCGCGTGAGGCCACCGCCGTGACCGACACCTCGAAGGGCATGAGCCGCTCGACGATCGCCCGGCCCACCGAGCCGTAGCCGAGGAGCAGCACCCGCTTGTCGGCGAGGCCCGGGCGCACGTGGCGGGAGGTCCACTCCCCCTGCGCCTGGGCGCGCGCGAAGTCGTCGAACCCACGCTGCGAGGCGAGGACGAGGGTCAGGGCCAGCTCTGCGGTGGCCGCGTCGTGGACCCCCTTCGCGTTGGCGAGGGAGACCCCCTCCGGCAGGACCGGGAGCATGTTGTCGAAGCCGGCCGACAGCAGCTGCACGAGGCGCACCGACGGCTGCTCCGCGACGACGGCCACGCCCGCGGGCTTGGTCATGTAGGGCGCGATGTAGACGTCGACCGACTCCTGCGGCGGAGCCTCCTGCGGGTCCCACACGACGGACTCCACGCCGTCGACCGGACCGACGTCGTCGCGCCAGCTGCTGTCAGGGAAGGAGACGGTGACCATGCGCGCCATCGTAGGTGGCGCAGGTCACGTGCACGCCGGCGTCCGACCCGTGGCCGCCGCGGTACCGACCGGAGCGGTGTCCGAGGGTGACCACGGCGAAGGGGGCGGTGCCGGGTCGACCGGCACCGCCCCCCTTCGTGCTGCCTGTGTCAGGCGCCGAGCTTGGCGAGGATGAGCTCGCGGGCCTTGCCGGCGTCGGCCTGGCCCTTCATCTCCTTCATCACCTGGCCGATGAGCGCGCCGGCGGCCTGGACCTTGCCACCGCGGATCTTGTCGGCGACGTCGGGGTTGGCCTCGATGACCTTGTCGACCGCGGCCTCGAGGGCACCGTCGTCCTGGACGAGCTCGAGCCCGCGGGCATCGGCGACCGCGGTCGGCGTGCCCTCGCCGTCGAGGACGCCCTCGAGCACCTGGCGGGCCATCTTGTCGTTGAGCCGGCCGGAGTCGACGAGCGACTCGAGTTCGGCGACGTGCTCGGGCGTCACGCCCGTCTGCTCGGCGTAGGTCGCCAGGGCGACGCCCTCGGTGTTGGCGCGGCGCGAGGCCTCGCCGAGCCACCACTTGCGGGCCGCCTGCGGCTTGGCGCCGGCGGCGACGGTCGCCTCGATGAGTTCGGTCGCGCCCGCGTTGAGCACGTCACGCATCTCGAGGTCGGAGTAGCCCCACTCCCCCTGCAGCCGCTTGCGGCGCTGGGCCGGCGGCTCGGGCAGGGTGGCCCGCAGCTGCTCGACGTACTCGCGGCTGGGCGCGACCGGCACGAGGTCGGGCTCGGGGAAATAGCGGTAGTCCTCGGCGTCGGACTTCTCGCGGCCGCTCGTCGTGACGCCGGTGTCCTCGTGCCAGTGGCGGGTCTCCTGCAGGATCGAGCCACCCGCGGTGAGGACCGCGGCGTGGCGGCAGACCTCGTAGCGCACGGCGCGCTCCACCGAGCGCAGGGAGTTGACGTTCTTGGTCTCGGTGCGGGTGCCGAGCGGGACGTCGAGCTGCGCCTGCGCAGCGGGGTCGTCGCCAGCCTTGGGACGAAGGGAGAGGTTGACGTCGCAGCGCATCGAGCCCTGCTCCATCTTCACGTCGGAGACGTCGAGGGCGCGCAGCAGGTCGCGCAGCGCGGCGACGTAGGCCTTGGCGACCTCGGGGGCCCGCTCGCCCGCGCCGACGATCGGGCGCGTGACGATCTCGATGAGCGGGATGCCCGCGCGGTTGAAGTCGACGAGCGAGTACTCGGCGCCCTGGATGCGGCCGGTGGCGCCACCGACGTGCAGGCTCTTGCCGGTGTCCTCCTCCATGTGGGCGCGCTCGATCTCGACTCTGAAGGTCTCGGTGCCCTCACCGGAGGCGGCGGGGATCTCGACGTCGAGGTAGCCGTCGAAGGCGATCGGCTCGTCGTACTGCGAGGTCTGGAAGTTCTTCGGCATGTCCGGGTAGAAGTAGTTCTTCCGGGCGAAGCGGCACCACTGCGCGATCTCGCAGTTGAGTGCCAGGCCGATCCGGATCGCCGACTCGACACCGACCGCGTTGACGACCGGCAGCGCGCCGGGCAGCCCGAGGCAGACCGGGCAGACCTGGGTGTTGGGGTCCGCGCCGAAGCCCGTGGCGCAGCCGCAGAACATCTTGGTGTTGGTGCCGAGCTCGACGTGCACCTCGAGGCCCATGACGGGGTCGAAGGTGGTCAGGGCCTCGTCGTACCCGAGGACTGCGTCGGTGGTGGTGCTCGCCATGTCTCAGGCTCCCTTCGTGACGGCCAGCTCGGGGGCCTGCTCGAGCAGGTGCCCACCCCAGGCGGCGACGAGGCGCTGCTCGAGGGCGGCGCCGACGGTGTAGAGGCGGTCGTCGGCCATGGCCGGCGCGAGGATCTGGAAGCCCGCGGGCAGGCCGTCCTCGGCGAGGCCGCTCGGCAGCGACATGCCGGGCACGCCGGCGAGGTTGGCCGGGATCGTCGCGATGTCGCCGCGGTACATGGCCATCGGGTCGTCGGTCTTGTCGCCGAAGCGGAAGGCCGTCGTCGGGGCGGTCGGCGACACGAGGACGTCAGCGGTCTCGAAGGCCCGCGCGAAGTCGTCGGCGATGAGGCGGCGCACCTTCTGCGCGCTGCCGTAGTAGGCGTCGTAGTAGCCCGAGGAGAGGGCGTACGTGCCGAGGATGATGCGGCGCTTGACCTCGTCGCCGAAGCCCGCGTCACGGCTGGCCGCCATGACCTGCTCCGCGCTCGGGGCGTCGACACCCTCCGGCCCGACGCGCAGGCCGTAGCGCATCGCGTCGAAGCGGGCGAGGTTGCTGCTCGCCTCGCTCGGCATGATCAGGTAGTACGCGCCGAGCGCGTGGACGAAGTTGGGGCACGAGACCTCGACGACCTCGGCACCCGCGTCGACGAGGTGCTGGACCGACTCGTCGAAGCGCGCCTGCACCAGCGGGGAAAATCCCTCGCCGGTGAGCTCGCGGACGATGCCGATCTTCATCCCGGCCACGTCGGCGCGCTCCGCGGCACCGACGACATCGGGCACCGGCTGGTCGATCGAGGTCGAGTCCAGCGGGTCGTGCCCGGCCATGACCTCGTGCAGGAGGGCGGTGTCGAGGACGGTGCGGGCGCAGGGGCCGGCCTGGTCGAGCGAGGAGGCCATGGCGATGAGGCCGTAGCGCGAGACGCCACCGTAGGTCGGCTTGACGCCGACCGAGCCGGTGACGGCCGCGGGCTGACGGATCGAGCCGCCGGTGTCGGTGCCAGTCGCCAGGGGCGCCTGCCACGAGGCGACGACCGCGCTCGAGCCACCGCCGGAGCCGCCGGGGATGCGCTCGAGGTCCCAGGGGTTGCGGGTCAGGCCGTAGGCCGAGTGCTCCGTGGAGGAGCCCATGGCGAACTCGTCCATGTTGGTCTTGCCGAGGATCGGCAGGCCGGCGGCCTTGAGCCGGCTGACGACCGTCGCGTCGTAGGGCGGGATCCAGCCCTCGAGGATTTTCGAGCCGGCCGTCGTCGGGATGCCGGTCGTCGTCATGACGTCCTTGACGGCGATCGGGACGCCGGCGAGGCGGTGGAGGGTCTCCCCCTTCGCCCGGCGCTCGTCGACCGCGCGGGCCTCGGCCAGGGCGGACTCGCCGGCGACGTGGAGGTAGGCGCCGACCTGCTCGTCGACACCCTCGATGCGGTCGAGGTGGGCACGGGTGACCTGCTCGGAGGAGAGGTCGCCGGAGGCCAGCGCGTCGGCGAGCGCGGCAGCGGTCATGCGGGTGGGGTCGCTCATGGGGTCCTTCTGGCTCAGTCTTCGGTGAGGATGCGCGGCACGGCGAAGCGCCCGACCTCGGAGGCCGGCGCCATCGCGAGGGCCTGCTCGGGGGTGAGCGAGGGACGCACGACATCGGGCCGGGTGACGTTGACGATCGGCATCGGGTGGCTCATCGGCTCGACCCCGTCGATCGGCGCCTGCTGCACCGCCTCGACGGAGGAGATGATCGTGCCCAGCTCCCCGACCATGCGGTCGAGCTCGGCGTCGGAGAGGTCGATGCGGGCCAACGAGGCGAGGTGCGCCACGTCGTCGCGGGAGAGGTCAGCCATGCGGGACAGTCTAGGTTCCGCCGACGGGCGCGGTGTGCCCGGCGTTCGGGTGGCGCCCGCCGGCCCGCGTGGGGTGCGCCTCTAGAGGATCGGGATGGTCCGGCGGGTACGGGTCACCGTCTCGTGGTCGACCTCGACGACGAGGAGGTCCTCCCCGCCACCGAGCCGCGCCCGCACCTCGCCGGTCGGGTCGGCGAGCGCGGAGCGACCGATGCCATAGGGACCGCGCACCGACTCCGGGGTCCAGGCCTGCCCGACGGCGAGCAACCAGGCCTGGGCGTCGTGCGCGCGAGCCCGGGTGAGCAGGTCCCACTGGCTCGCCTTGCCGGGCCCGTCCCCCCACGAGGCGGGCAGCACGACGAGCTCGGCACCACGCCGACCCAGCTCGGTGAAGTGGTCGGCGAAGCGCACGTCGTAGCAGGTGGCCAGGCCGACGGACCAGCCGTCGACCTCGACGGTGCGCACCTCGTCGCCGGGCGCCACCGTGTCGGACTCACGGCTGCCGAAGGCGTCGTAGAGGTGGATCTTGCGATAGGTCGTCTCCTCGACGCCACCGCCGGTGACGAGCAGCGTGTTGTGCACCCGCGAGCGCTCCCTGCCCTCGGCGGTCGTGATCTCGTCGGCGGGGGTGAACATGCCGACGACGAGGGTCACGCCGTGCCGCGCAGCCACCTCGCGCACCCCGTCGGCAAAGCGCCCGTCGAGGGGCTCGGCGGCGGTGTCGAGCCGACCGGCGAAGGAGGCCATCGCCGCCTCGGGGTGGACGACGAGCCGGGCACCGGCGTCCGCGGCCCGGGCGGTCCACTCCCCGAGCGTGACGAGGTTGGCGGCCGGGTCACCGGTGGCGGACCACTGGCATCCGGCCAGACGCATGACGGACGAAGGGGAGGTCACGCTGCTCCCCCCTTCGAACTGGAGTCGGCCTCGGCACGCCGGGCCATATCCGCCCGGGCCGCGGCGAGCACCACCTCGTCACGGCACCCCGCGGCGAAGCCTTCGATGCGGCGGGAGATCTCACGACCGAGCAGGCGCTGACCGATGGGGTGGGCGATGCGCTGCAGGGCGGCAGGGCGCACGTCGTAGGTGTACTTCCACACGGCGAGGGTCCCGTCGCCGTCGGGCTGGAAGCGCCACCCGGCGCCGAAGCGGGCAAAGAACCACGGGCCACGCACCATCGTCATCCCGACCGACGTCGGCGGACGCCAGGAGACGTACTCGCTGACCATGCTCGGCGAGATCGGCCCCGCGAAGGAGGACCGCGTGAAGGTGCGCACCCCCACGCCGGGCTCGCTCGCCCCGTCCACGAAGTGCTGCTCGCGGATGAAGGGGTCCCACCGGTGGCGGACCTCCCCCGTCGTCTGGGCGACCGCGAAGGCGAGCTCCGGGGGGATCGGCACGTGCACGTCGGCGCTGACCTGGGGCATGGGTCCACTGTAGGAGCCCGGACTTCGAGGCTCCTCGCTGCGCTCGTCGCACCTCAGCCACCGGACCCACACGGGCTTCGAGGCTCCTCGCTGCGCTCGTCGCACCTCAGCCACCGGACTCATAGGGTGGGCGGCATGGCGACTCTCTTCACGAAGATCATCGCGGGCGAGATCCCCGGCCGGTTCGTGTGGTCCGACCCGACCTGCGTGGCCTTCCTGACGATCGAGCCCCTTACCGACGGGCACACCATGGTCGTGCCGCGCGCCGAGATCGAGCAGTGGACCGACGCCGACGAGGAGACGTGGGCCCACCTGCAGCGGGTCGCCGGCATCATCGGGCGGGCCCAGCAGGCCGAGTGGGAGGCCCCGCGCGTGGGCATGCTCCTCGAGGGCTTCCTCGTGCCCCACCTGCACATCCACACCTGGCCGGCCTTCTCCCCAGAGGACTTCGACCCGCACGCCCCGATGCGTGACGTCGGCGACGAGCGCTTCGAGGCCGCGGCCCAGCGGCTGCGTACCCGCCTGCGCTCCGACGGCCACGGCGAGCACGTCCCCGGCCCGGGGGCGCTGCCCGCATGAGCGGCCGCCGGCGCAAGGTCCTCACCTTCGTCGTGGCGATCCTCGCCTTCAGTGTCGCCCTCTTCGGTGGTCTCTGGATCTGGCTCGCCGACGGGCAGCCCTGGCCCGCGCTCTTCTGGGGCGTCGTCTGGGGCATCGCCGTCGTCGTCACCCTCGTGGCCTTCATCGGCTTCCTCCGCGAGACCGACCCCGATGTCAGCGCAGGTGAGCACGCCGTGGTCGCGCCACCGACCACCCCGCTGCCCCCGGCGACCGACAAGAACGCTCCGTGGCCCTACGAGTGGCTGGCGCCGGCGCTCGCCACCGCCTTCGAGGGCACTCCCTACGTCGTGCGCTCCAACGGCCACACCGTGCTCGTGCACGCCGACCTCGCCGACGCGCGCTGGCAGCACCTGGCGACCCGGCGCCACCTCGAGCACGCCGTCGTCGCCCGCTTCACCCCCACGGACAAGCCCGGGGTCGTCAAGCGCACGGACGAGTCGCGGCAGGTCGAGTCCCACGCCGGGGTCACCGGCCTGGGCGCGCAGGTCGAGGTCCGCTCCGGCCGCGAGTTCACCTACACCAGGCGCAAGGAGTGGGGCCTCGGGCTCGACGGCTTCAAGCAGCAAGTCGACTACGAGTTCTCCAGCGCCGAGATCAACGTGCCGGTCAAGGAGATCCTGCAGCGCGCCGGCTGGCGCGAGGCGCTCGACTCGGAGACCAAGGGGGCGATCATCATGGGCGCCCTGGGCCTGTCCTCGCTCGTCCTCGTCCCCGTCGGACTCGGGATCAAGGCCCTCGTGGGCTGACCGCTCCGCAGACCGCAGGTGGCCCCGACCCCCTTCGGGGTGTAGGCATGGGGCATGGCTACCACCGCATTCAAGGGCAACCCCGTCACCACCGCCGGCGAGCTGCCGGCCACCGGCGCGAGCGCGCCGGCCTTCGAGCTCGTCGGCGAGGGTCTCTCCGCGCTGACCTCCGGCGACCTGTCGGGCCGCGTCGTGCTCAACATCTTCCCGAGCATCGACACCGGCGTCTGCGCGGCGAGCGTGCGCAAGTTCAACGAGCTGGCCGCCTCCCTCGACAACACGACCGTCGTCAACGTCAGCAAGGACCTCCCCTTCGCCCAGGCCCGCTTCTGCGGCGCCGAGGGCATCGACCAGGTCAAGGTCGGCTCCGCCTTCCGCTCCTCCTTCGGCGAGGACTACGGCGTGACGATGACGGACGGCCCGATGGCCGGCCTCCTCGCGCGCTCCGTCGTCGTCGTCGACGCGGACGACACCGTCCTGCACAGCGAGCTCGTCCCCGAGATCACGCAGGAGCCCGACTACGACGCCGCGGTCGCCGCGCTCGGCTGACCCACCCCACGAGCGAAGGGGGGTGCAGCCGGCCGGGTGCACCCCCCTTCGTCATGCCCGCACGGTGCGGGTGACGAGGTAGCTGCGGTCGCGGGCGAGGATCTCGGTGGGCCCGACCTCGCGCAGCCGCGGCAGGTAGGGCAGGTGCGCGTTGTAGACGAGCACGAGCTCGCCGCCCGGGACGAGGACCCGGCGGGCGTCGGCGATCATCCGCAGCGTGGGCGTGGAGTCCTTGGCGGTGCCGACGTGGAAGGGCGGGTTGCTGACGACCGTCGCGACCGAGGCGTCGGCGAGCTCGCTCAGCCCGTCGCTGCGGCGCACGTCCACCCGACCGGCCGTCGTCAGGCGGGCGGAGGCGACCGCCGCAGCGGAGACGTCGATCGCGACGACGTCGACGAAGCGGCGGGCCAGCACGGCGGCGAGCACCCCTGTGCCGCACCCGAGGTCGACGACGGTGCCGTCGGTGTCGGCGAGCCGGTCGAGCTGCCCGAGCAGGAGCCGGGTGCCCGCGTCGATGCGCGTGCCGGCGAAGGCGGCCCCGTGGGCGTGCACGGTGAGGTCGAGGTCGTCGTGGTGGCGGCGGCGCGGCCAGACCTGCTCGACCGGGCGCGGATCGGCGGCGTGGAGCACCCGGGACTTCTGCCGGCCCAGGCTCGCCCGCACCTGCTCGAAGCTCACACCGAGCACGTCGTTCATCGACGGCGTCATGTGCTTGACGCGCGCACCCGCGACGATGCGCACGTCCGGCGTGCCGAGCAGCGCTGCCGTGCGGGCGACCTCGTCGAGCGCGTCGAGGGAGGCCGGCAGCCGGAGGACGACGAGCGCGGCGCCGGTCAGTGCCCCGCCGAGTTCGGGCACGGTGGGGACGCTGGTGGCGGCCACCCGACGCTCGGCGAGCAGGCTGGTGCTGTGGGCCATCACCCGCTCCCCCGCGAGGTCGCGCAGGGCGCCGGCGAGCGCACCGGTGTCGTCGTCGACGACGGCGATGCGACCGTCCGGCAGGTCACCGAGCTCGTCGAGCAGCAGGCGGTCGACGGGGTCGGGCTCCATCAGTCGCGGCGGCCCTTGCGGTGCGGCTTTTTGTCGTAGGGCTTCTTGCCGTACGGCTTCTTGTCGTAGGAGCCGCCGTCACGCCGGCCACCCTCCCGTCGACCGCCACCACGCTCCTGCCACTCCCGCAGCTCGATGAGGCGCCCCGAGATGCGGGTGCGGCTAAGTCTGTCGGTCGTGCCCGGCGGCAGGGTCGCCGGCAGCTCGACGATGGAGAAGTCGCCCCGGATGTCGATGTGCCCGAAGTCTTGGCGGCGCAGGCCCCCTTCGTTGGCGAGGGCACCGACGATCTGGCGGGGCTCGACCTTGTGCCGCCGCCCCACGGCGATCCGGTAGGTGCCCATGGGGCCCAAGGAGCCGCGCGGGCCACGGTCACCGCGGCGGCTCCCTTCGCCATCGCGGTCACGGCGGGGGGCGCGGTCGTCCCGCTCACGGCGCGGCGGGCGCACCGGGTCGGGGTCGAGGAGCATCGGCTCGTCGCCCTGGAGGACGATGGCCAGCGCGGCCGCGACGTCCCCCTCGGGCACGTCGTGCTCGCGCACGTAGTGGCCCACGACGTCGCGGAAGGTCGACAGGTCGGACGAGGCGAGCGCCGCGGTGATCCGGTCGTCGAAGCGCCCCAGCCGGCTGGCGTTGATGTCCTCAGCGCTCGGCATCGACATCTCGGTGAGGGTCGTGCGGGTCGCCTTCTCGATCGCCTTGAGCAGGTGGCGCTCACGCGGCGTGACGAAGGAGATCGCGTCGCCCGAGCGCCCCGCGCGGCCGGTGCGCCCGATCCGGTGGACGTAGGACTCGGTGTCGGTCGGGATGTCGTAGTTGACGACGTGGCTGATCCGCTCGACGTCGAGGCCGCGGGCGGCGACGTCGGTGGCGACGAGGATGTCGAGCTTGCCCGACTTGAGCTGCGCGACCGTCCGCTCCCGCTGTGCCTGCGCGACGTCGCCGTTGATCGCCGCGGCCGAAAATCCACGGGCCCGCAGCTTTTCGGCAAGCGTCTCGGTCTCGTTCTTGGTGCGGACGAAGACGATCATCGCCTCGAAGTTCTCCACCTCGAGGATGCGGGTGAGCGCCTCGACCTTTTGCGGGTAGGAGACGAAGAGGTGTCGCTGGGTGATGTTGGGCGCGGTCGTCGTCTTGCGCTCGACGGTGATCTCGAGGGCGTCGGTGAGGTACTTCTGCGAGATGCGGCGGATCTGCGCGGGCATGGTCGCGCTGAAGAGGGCGACGTGCTTGTCCTCGGGGGTCGCCGCGAGGATCGTCTCGACGTCCTCGGCGAAGCCCATCTTGAGCATCTCGTCGGCCTCGTCGAGGACGAGGAAGCGCAGCTGCGACAGGTCGAGCGTGCCCTTGTCGAGGTGGTCCATGATCCGCCCGGGCGTGCCCACGACGATGTGCACACCGCGACGCAGCGCGCTGAGCTGGACCCCGTAGCCCTGGCCGCCGTAGACCGGTAGGACGCGCACGCCGGTCATCCGGGCCGAGTACTTCTCGATCGCCTCGCAGACCTGCAGCGCGAGCTCGCGGGTCGGCGCGAGGATGAGCGCCTGTGGCGACTTCTGCTTGGGGTCGAGGCGGCTGAGGACCGGCAGCGCGAAGGCCGCGGTCTTGCCGGTGCCGGTCTGCGCCAGGCCCACGACGTGACGCCCGTCGAGCAGGGCCGGGATGGTCGCCGCCTGGATCGGCGAGGGCCGCTCGTAGCCGATGTCCTTGAGCGCGCGCACGACCCGGTCGTCGAGGCCGAGATCGGCGAAGGTCGGACCCTCGGGCTGCTCGCTCGCGGTGTCGGCCTCGGTCTGGTCAGGGGGCGTGCTGTCAGTGCTCACAGGACGACGGTAGTCGAGAGGCCGGGCTCAGCGACCGAGGACGAGGTCGACCGTGAGGTCGACGTGGCCGAGGTGCTGGTACAGCTCCTCGATGACGTGCAGGACGACGAAGCCCTGCGTCGTCGGCTCGGGGTCGCCCTCCTCCCAGCCGTCGGGACCACGCGGCGCTGCGCCGGCGTCGTAGTCGGCGAGGTCGTCGACCCAGCGCCGCCGCTGGGCTGCGACGAGCGCCTCGAGCTGGTCGATCGTGCCCATGGCGTTGAACTCCGCGGCCCGGTCACGTCGGATCTGCCGCCCCGCGATGGTCTCGCCGCCCCAGCGCTCCATGACGCCGCAGCAGTGGACGACGAGCGCGTAGACGCTGTTGGCGCCCTCGACGTCGGGCCGACCGCAGAGCAGCTCCTCTCCACCGGCATCGACGAGCTCGTCGGCTCGGGCGAGCAGCTTGGCCAGGGCCGTGTCGACGTACCACTGGGCGGTGGCGCGGTCGATGCCGCTCATCCGGCGGCGCGGCTCGTGTCCGCGGGGCCGTCCCCGGCGCCATCACCCTCGGCGAAGCGCGCCACGGCCCCGGTCTCGAGGAGCTCGGTGAACTCGTCCTCGGTGAGGATCGGGCGTCCGAGCTCGCGGGCCTTGGCCTCCTTGGAGCCGGCGTTGTCGCCGACGACGACCCAGTCGGTCTTCTTGCTCACCGAGCCCGAGGCCTTGCCGCCGCGCTCGAGGATGGCCTCCTTGGCGCTGTCGCGGGAGTAGCGCTCGAGCGAGCCGGTGACGACGACGGTCACGCCCTCGAGGGTCTGCCGGATCGACTCGTCGCGCTCGTCCTCCATGCGCACCCCGTCGGCGGCCCACTGGTCGACGATGCCGCGGTGCCAGTCGTTGCCCTCGCCGTCGAACCACTCGCGCACCGAGGCGGCGATCGTCGGCCCGACACCCTCGACGTCGGCCAGGGCCTCCTCGTCCGCCTCGCGGATCGCGGCCATCGAGCCGAAGTGCTGCGCCAGCGCCCGGGCCGCGGTCGGCCCGACGTGCCGGATCGACAGCGCGACGAGCACCCGCCACAGCGGCTGCTGCTTGGCCTGCTGGAGATTGTCGACGAGCTTGGCGCCGTTGGCCGACAGGACCCGACCGTCGTGGACGGCCTCCTCCGGGTCGGTCTTCTTCGCCGCCCGGGTGAAGAGCGGGACCCGCGCGACGTCCTGCGCCGTCAGGCCGAAGAGCCCGCCCTCGTCGGTGAGCACGCCGGAGTCGAGGAGCCCGACGGCGCCCTCCCACCCGAGCGCCTCGATGTCGAAGGCGCCCCGCCCGGCGAGCGACGACAGCCGCTCGCGCAGCTGGCTGGGGCAGGTGCGCGAGTTGGGGCAGCGGATGTCCTTGTCGCCCTCCTTCTGCGGGGCGAGCTTCGTGCCGCAGGCGGGGCAGTGCGTCGGCATGACGAACTCGCGCTCGCTGCCGTCGCGCAGCTCGACGACCGGACCGAGGATCTCGGGGATGACGTCGCCGGCCTTGCGCAGGACGACGGTGTCGCCGATGAGCACCCCCTTGCGCTTGACCTCGTGGCCGTTGTGCAGCGTCGCCATCGAGACGGTCGAGCCGGCGACGGTCACCGGCTCCATGACGCCGAAGGGGGTGACCCGCCCCGTGCGGCCGACGTTGACCTGGATGTCGAGGAGTCGGGTGTTGACCTCCTCGGGCGGGTACTTCCACGCGATGGCCCACCGCGGCGCCCGCGAGGTCGACCCTAGGCGCCGCTGCACGGCGATCTCGTCGACCTTGACGACCACGCCGTCGATCTCGTGGTCGTAGTCGTGGCGCTGCCGCTCGACGTCGGCGATGTAGTCGCGCACCTGCGTGATCGTGTCGAGCACGCGGTAGTGCCGCGAGGTCGGCAGCCCCCACGCGGCCATGAGCTCGTAGGCGTGGCTCTGGCTGTCGACGTCGAAGCCCTCGCGCCGCCCCATGCCGTGGACGAGCATGTGCAGGGAGCGGCGGGCCGTGACCCGGGGGTCCTTTTGTCGCAACGATCCCGCGGCGGAGTTGCGCGGGTTGGCGAAGGGGGCCTTGCCCGCCTCGACGAGGCCGGCGTTGAGCTCGGCGAAGTCCTCGAGGCGGAAGAAGACCTCCCCGCGGATCTCGACGAGGTCGGGCACGGGGTGCACGCTGTCGTCGAGCTGGGTCGGGATCCCCTCGATGGTGCGCACGTTGAGCGTGACGTCCTCGCCGGTGCGCCCGTCGCCGCGGGTCAGGGCCCGGGTGAGCTTGCCCCCTTCGTACAGGAGGTTGATCGCGACGCCGTCGATCTTCAGCTCGCACAGGTAGTGGAAGCCGCTGACCTCGGTCTCGACGCGCTGCGCCCACGCGAGCAGGTCGTCGCCCTCGAAGGCGTTGTCGAGGCTGAGCATGCGCTCGAGGTGGTCGACCGCGGTGAAGTCAGTGGAGAAGATCGCCCCGCCCACCTGCTGCGTCGGCGACTCGGGAGTGCGCAGGGAGGGGTGCGCCTCCTCGATCTCCTGCAGCCGCCGGATGAGCCGGTCGTACTCGGCATCACTGATCGTCGGCGCATCCTTGACGTGGTAGGCGAACTGGGCCGTCGTCGCCTGCTCAGCGAGGTCGGCCCACTCCTGTCGCAGCTCGTCGGGCACGTCGGCCGGCGTCTCCGGCTGGACCTGCTCCGTGGACTCGTCCTTCTCGGGGATCTCGCTCACCCGACCATCCTGCCGCACACCCCCGACACCCCTTCCCTCCACGCGGCCGACCGTGTTGGATGGGTCCATCCGAACCAGCATTCAGGAGTCGACGATGACGAACCTGGCGACGAACCTCGTCACCACTGCCCAGACCCACCCGGACAAGGTGGCCATCAAACTCGACGACGCGGAGTTGACGTGGTCACAGCTGCACGGCCTCGCGGCCAAGGCGGCTGGCTCCCTTCGCGCAGCCGGTCTCGAGCCCGGTGACCGGGTCTCGCTCATCCTGCCCAACGTCCCGGCCTTCCCCGTGCTCTTCTACGGCACCCTGCTCGCAGGCGGCGTCGTCGTCCCGATGAACCCGCTGCTCAAGGCCAACGAGATCGAGTACTTCTACACCGACTCCGGCGCGAAGTTCTCCTTCGTCTGGGGCGACTTCGCGCCCGAGGCGCAGGCGGGCGCCGAGGGCACGGACACGCAGGTGATCGTCTCCGGGCCGGTCGGCCCGGCCCCCGAGTCCCTCCCCGCGGGCGAGCCGATCACCACCCCCACCGAGCGCGCCGGCGACGACGACGCCGTCATCCTCTACACCTCCGGCACGACGGGACGGCCGAAGGGCGCCCAGCTCACCCACGACAACCTCAACCTCAACGCCCAGCGCTCGGCCGAGGACATCATCGGGATCCAGCCCGACGACGTCATCATGGGCTGCCTGCCGCTCTTCCACGTCTTCGGCCTGACCTGCGGACTCAACGCCGCGGTCCGCCAGGGCGCGACCCTGACCCTCATCCCCCGCTTCGACCCGGGCAAGGCGCTCGAGGTCATCGCCCGGGACAAGGTGACGATCTTCGAGGGCGTGCCGACGATGTATGGCGCGATGCTCCACCACCCGGCGGTCTCCGAGACCGACACCTCGAGCCTGCGCACCTGCGTCTCCGGTGGTTCCTCCCTGCCGGGCGAGACGCTGCGCGAGTTCGAGGAGACCTTCAAGGTCAGCCTGCTCGAGGGCTACGGCCTGTCCGAGACCTCGCCGGTCGCCTCCTTCAACATGCTCGACCAGCCGACCAAGCCCGGCACGATCGGCCGCGCGATCCCCGGCTGCGAGATGAAGCTCATCGGCGAGGACGGCCAGACGGTCGGCCCGGGTGAGGGCGTCGGCGAGATCGCGATCCGCGGTGACAACGTCATGAAGGGCTACTGGGGCAGGCCCGAGGCGACCGAGGCCGCGATCCCGGACGGGTGGTTCCGCACCGGTGACATTGCGAGCGTCGACGAGGACGGCTACTACACGATCGTCGACCGCAAGAAGGACCTCATCATCCGCGGCGGCATGAACATCTACCCGCGCGAGATCGAGGAGGTGCTCTACACCCACCCCGACGTCCTCGAGTGCGCGGTCGTCTCGGTGCCGCACCCCGAGCTCGGCGAGGACGTCGGCGCCGCGGTCTCGCTGCGCGAGGGTGCCTCGGGTGACCTCGAGGAGATCAAGCAGTACGTCAAGGACCGCGTCGCGGCCTACAAGTACCCGCGCACCATCTGGGTCCTCGACGAGCTGCCCAAGGGCCCGACGGGCAAGATCCTCAAGCGGGAGATCCACGCCCCGACCGCCTGAGCCCTCCCACCGCTCGACCCGCGGGCCAGGACCGCCTGAACTGGCCGGGTCTTCCCGGCCGCGCGCGTGCTTCCCGGCCACCTGCCGAAGGGAGTGACTCAGCCGGCGGCGAGGTCGGTCAGGGCCGAGGCGAGGTCCGTCGTGGTCCGCAGCGCTGCCACGGCGGACGAAGGGGAGGCCCCCGCCAGCCCGCAGGTCGGCGTGACGACGACGTCGGCGAGCGCGGAGACCGGCAGGCCGATCCGCTGCCAGGCCCCGACGAGCCGATCGCGCGCCGTGCGCCAGTCACCGCCGCTCGTCGGCACGGCGCCGGCCCAGAGGGTCACGCCCGCCTCGACGGCCTCCGCGACCTGCTCCCACCGGGCACCGTCGAGCAGCGAGGTGTCGAGCGAGATGCCACGGGCACCGCTCTCCCGCAGCAGCTGGACCGGCACCTCGCCGGCGCAGCAGTGCACGAGCGTCGTCCGCTCCCCTGCCGCGTCGAGCACCTCGCGCAGACCGTCACGGACCTCCGACCGGTCGACCGAGCGCAGCGTGCCGTAGCCCGAGGCGGTCGGCAGCCGCCCCTCGAGCACGGCGGGCAGAGCCGGCTCGTCGACCTGCACGACGACCTCGGCGCCGGACACGAGGCGCTCGACGTCAGCGATGTGCGCACGCAGGCCCTCCGCGAGCGACCCGACGAGGTCGCGCCGCGCACCGTGGTCGGCCACGGCGCGCTCGCCGCGCGGGAGCTCGATCGTCGCACCGAGCGTCCACGGCCCGGTGACCTGGACCTTGAGCGGGCCGGACCAGCCGTCGTAGGCCTCGGCGAGCTCGTCGAGGTCCTCGCGCAGGAGGGCGCGGGCCCTCCCTTCGTCGTGGCCGGGACGGCCCGCGAAGCGCCACCCGTAGGGCTGGGTCTCGACGTGCAGTCCCGCGAGCAGGCCCGCCGCGCGCCCGACCATGTCGGCACCGACCCCACGACCGGGCAGCTCGGGCAGGTGCGGGATGCCGTCGCCGAGCAGGTCGCGGACGGCGACGACGGCCTCGCGCGATCGCGTGCCGGGCCACGACCCGACACCGGACGCGCGGGTCACGCGCTCGCCCTCGCAGCTCGCCCGGCGCGCGCGATGGTGCCCGAGCCGACGACGCGGGTGCCGTCGTAGAGGACGATCGACTGACCGGGGGCAGCGCCGCGCACGGCCTCGTCGAGGTGGACCACGAGGCGCAGGCCCCCTTCGGCGGTCGCATCGGTGACCACCTCGGCGGTGGCGGCGATCTCCTCGCCGTGGGCCCGGATCTGCGCGCCGAGCCGGTGCCGCCCCTGCGCCGCCGGCCCGCACCAGCGCACGTGGTCGGCCTCGATCTCGTCGGTGCCGAGCAGGTCCGAGGTGCCGATGAAGACCCGGTTGGACGCGGCCTCGACCCGGGTGACGTATCGCGGCTGCCCGTCGAGGTCGGATCGGTCCAGGCCGAGCCCGCGGCGCTGGCCGACGGTGAAGCCGTAGGCGCCGCGGTGCTGACCGACGACCTCGCCGGAGCCCTCGTCGACGATCTCGCCCGGCTGCTCACCGAGCCGCTGGGTCAGCCAGCCGCGGGTGTCGCCGTCGGAGATGAAGCAGATGTCGTGGCTGTCCGGCTTCTTGGCCACGGCGAAGCCGCGCGCGGCCGCCTCCTCGCGGATCTGCGGCTTCGTCGTGTCGCCGAGGGGGAAGAAGGCGCGCGCCAGCTGCTCCTCGTCGAGCACGCCGAGCACGTAGGACTGGTCCTTGGCGGCGTCGACCGCACGGTGCAGCTCGCGCCCGTGGGGGCCGTCGACGATCTGCGCGTAGTGCCCGGTCGCCACGGCGTCGAAGCCGAGCGCCAGCGCCTTGTCGAGGAGCGCGGCGAACTTGATCTTCTCGTTGCACCGCAGGCAGGGGTTGGGGGTGCGGCCTGCCTCGTACTCGGCGACGAAGTCCTCGACGACGTCCCGGGCGAAGGGGGTGGCCATGTCCCAGACGTAGAAGGGGATGCCCAGTCGGTCGGCGACCCGCCGGGCGTCGCCGGCGTCCTCGATGGTGCAGCAGCCGCGGGCGCCCTCGCGCAGCGTCTTGGCGTTCTTGGCCAGGGCGAGGTGGACTCCGACGACGTCGTGGCCGGCCTCGATCATCCGGGAGGCGGCGACCGCCGAGTCGACGCCCCCGCTCATCGCTGCGACGACGCGCATCAGGCTGCCCCGCTCGCCCGCCGGGCTCGCTCGACCGCCTCGGGCAGCGCCGCGAGGACGGCATCGACGTCGGCCTCGGTGGAGGTCCAGCCGAAGGACACCCGCAGCGAGCCGCGCGCCTCTTCCTCGGAGCGGCCCATCGCGAGCACGACGTGGGAGGGCTGCGGGATGCCGGCCTGGCAGGCCGAGCCCGTCGAGACCGCGACGCCCGCGGCGTCGAGCAGGTAGAGCATCGAGTCGCCCTCGCACCCGGGGATGGTGATGTGGGCATTGCCCGGCAGACGATTCGACACGTCGCCGGGCGTCCAGCAGCCGGTGATCCTGATGTCGAGGTCGAGGGCCTGGGTGCCGGCGAGGAAGCGGTCGCGCAGGACGCCGACGCGGGCGGCCTCGGCCTCGCGGCGCTCGACCGCCTCGGTGAGCGCGACGGCGAAGCCGCGGATGGCCGGCACGTCGAGCGTGCCGGACCGCACCCCGCGCTCCTGCCCGCCACCGTGGCTCAGGGCGACGAGCCGGGCGTCGCGCTTGGCGACGAGCGCCCCGATGCCGAGCGGTCCGCCGAACTTGTGCGCGCTGATGCTCATGAGGTCGACGCCGCTCTCGGCGAAGTCGACCGCCAGGTGGCCGGCAGCCTGGACGGCATCGGTGTGGAAGGCCAGCCCGTGCTCGTGGGAGATCGCGGCCATCGTGGCGACGTCCTGGACGGTGCCGACCTCGTTGTTGGCCCACATGACCGAGACGAGCCCGACGCTCGCGGGGTCCTCCTCGATCGCGGCCCGGACCGCGTCGGGCTGCACCGCGCCGCACTCCCCCGGAGCGACGAAGGTCGCCTGCGCGCCCTCGTGCTCGACCGCGTGGTCGACGACGTCGAGGACGGCGTGGTGCTCGACACCGCTGACGACGACGCGAGAGCGAAGGGGGTCCGCCGCACGTGCCGCACGGAGCGAGCCGGTGATGGCGAGGTTGTCCGCCTCGGTGCCTCCGGAGGTGAAGACGATCTCGCTCGGACGGGCGCCGAGGGCCGCGGCGATGCGCTCACGCGACTCCTCGACGACCCGGCGGGCGTCGCGGCCGGGCCCGTGGAGGCTGGAGGCGTTGCCGGTGAGCGCGAGCTGCTCGACCATCGCCTCCCGGGCAGCGGGAGTCATCGGCGTGGTCGCCGCGTGGTCGAGGTAGGTGGTCATCGGATGAAGTCTACGAGGTGACTGCGGCGGCGATCCGGCGGCGATCCGGCGGCGATCCGGCGGCGATCCGCCGAGCGATGGTTGTGTGTTGAACCGGTAGTCCTGGGCGCCGGCGACGCTCCTCAGCGCGCGCCGGCCCGCAGGGCTACCAGTTGCACACACAACCTTGGGCTCGCTCGGGCCGAGGCCAGCGCGCCCTCGCGTTCGGCGGCCGCGATGTGCGCGCCACGCTCCTGCCGGGCGACCCCGAGACCCGCGAGCGCGACCCCGCCGACGATCCAGCAGGCGAGGACGACGAGGTGGGAGGTCGCGCCGCCCCCGACGAAGAGCATGGTGAGCGCGCCGATGCCGATGCCCGGGGTGCCGAGTAGCGGCCGGGGGTCGGGGCGGGCACGCTCTACCGCCACTTCCCCACCGGGCAGCTCGCCCTGGTACTGGACGAGCCTGCCCGTCGGCCTCCTGCTCGGCTGGGCCTGGGTGCGGTGGGAGCGCCACTACCGCGACACCGGCCGCAGCCCTATGGTCGACTTGGCGATCTTTGCGATCCCGAGCTTCACCCGCGGCAGCACCATCGCGCTGCTGTACTTCCTCGGCATGACGAGCGTGTGGGTCCTCGTCGCCCTCTACCTGCAGATCGGTACCGGCAAGAGCGACCTGCAGACGGCGCTCGTCGGCGTCCCCGCGGCCCTCACTGCCGCCGTCGCCGCCAGCTGGGCGGCTCGACGGGTCGACCGCCGGGGGCGGCAGCTCGTCATCGGCGTCATCGTGCTCGTCGCACTCGTCTTCGCGGTCCGCGACCGGCGCGAGGCCCCCGCTGACTGAGGCACTGCCGCTCAGGCGTGCTCCATCGAGTCGCAGGTGCGCTCCCGCAGGTCCGCGGTCTCGAGCTGGACCGTCGCGTGGTCGAAGGAGACGGGGAAGTGCTCGCACAGGCACTGCCGGATCTCCTCGAGGATCTGGGGCGCGTGCCCCGACTCGAAGCACCCGTCGTCGATGACGACGTGGGCGGAGATGACGGGCAGGCCGGTGCCGATCATCGACGCGTGCAGGTCGTGCACCTCACGCACGTGGTCGAGCTCGAGGACGTGGGCGCGCACGACGTCCAGGTCGACGTCCTCGGGGGCGAACTCCATGAGCACCCGCACCGTCTCGCGCAGGAGGGTGACGGCACGCGGCACGATGAGCGCCACGATGAAGAGACCGGCGATGCTGTCAGCCCGGGTGAAACCGGTCGTCGTGATGACGACGGCCGCCACGATGACGCCGAGCGACCCGAGCGCGTCATTGACAACCTCGAGGAAGGCGGCCCGCATGTTGAGGTTGGCCCCGCGCCCGGTCGACAGGACCGCGATGGCGACGAGGTTGGCGAGCAGACCGAGCATCCCGAAGACGAGCAGCTGCGGCCCCGGCACTTCGCTCGGCTCGACGAGGCGACGCACCCCTTCGATCGCCGCGTAGCCGCCGACGAGGACGAGCAGGCAGGCCTGCCCGAGGGCCGCGATGACCTCGATCCGCAAGAAGCCCCAGGTCCGCCGGGGGCTCGCCGGACGCAGCACCATCGTCGCCGCGACCACCGCGACGAGCAGGCCGGCGGAGTCGGCGAGCGCGTGCGCGGTGTCGGTGAGCAACGCGAGGCTGCCGGTGACGAGGGCCCCGATCGCCTGGGCCACGACGACGAGGGCCGTGATCGCGAAGGCCATGGCCAGCCGGTTGCGCAGCCCACGGTCCGGTGTGGCCGAGGTGGGGGCGTGCGAGTGTCCGTGCCCGCCGCTCATGCCGGCTCCTCGACGAGGTCGTCCGCGCTGCGGAGCAGCGCGTCGAGACGGTCGGGCCGACGAAGGGAGAACCAGCTGGCCCTCCCTTCGGCACGCACCGTCACGAGACCGGCGTCGCGCAGGCAGGCGAGGTGGACGCTGACGGTGGACTGTGCCAGCCCCATGTGGTCGACGAGGTCGCGCACCCGGTGCTCTCCGCTGCGCAGGTGCTCCAGCAGTGCGAGCCGGGTCGGCTCGGAGAGTGCGTGGAAGACGAGCGCCCGTCCATTCATCGTCATGTGACGATGATATACCACAGCGGCGATCCGTTGGAGGGCGCTGCCGTCCTGACATGATGCCCACATGCACCTGGCTCGCCGGATCTTCCTCGCGGAGCTCGACTCCGTGGCCATGCGCCGCCTCCACGACGACAGCACCGACCCGACGCGAGCCATGGCCCGAGTCGTCGGCGCCCTCCGCGTCGCGCACCTCATCGGCGGCGAGATCCTCGTCACCGACTCGATGCTTTTGGACAGCCGGTTCTTCACCACCGTCGGGCCCCGGGACCTGGCCACCCTCCTCGGGTCACCGCCGGGCGACCTCCCGCTCACCGTCCTCGTCAACGGCCCGACGGTCGGCGACGCCCTCGAGGACAAGCTGGCGCGGGGGCAGGGATTTCGGTGGCAGCTGGCCGGCCAGCACCAGCGCGAGGGCTGGGTCACGCCGGAGATCCGCTCGGCATGGGACGAGTGGGTCCGCGCCGCGGAGCGCGGCGCCATCCGGACCGAGCCGATGCTGACCCACCTCGACGGACGGCCCAAGGGTCCCTTCGAGATCGACGTCGACCTGTCGTCGGACCACGAGTCCGAGCACGTGGAGGCCCTCCTCGCAGCCGCCGGTCGCCGTGACCGGTCAGGCGTCTACGCGGCCTACGCCGCCGCGGTCGCCGACGACGCCGCACCGCAGGAACTCACGGAGCTCAAGCGTCTGCGCGACGAGCACGACGGCGCCTACTTCACGGCGATGGCCCGCCAGCACGACGCCGACTGGGTCACCTTCGCCACCACCGCGGCAACAGCCACCCACGCTCCCGGCCGCACCGCCCTGTCGGTCTCCGGCCAGCTGCTCGAGCTCGCGGTGGAGGCACCGCCTGCCGTCTTCGCCCACCTCCTCCACGCCACCCGGGAGGAGCGCGCCAAGCTCCAGGCCAGCCCGAGCCGCCACCGCCTCCGGGCACTGGCCTTCTGCGCGGATGCGGCGACGAGGACAGCCTCGATCTACGCCGAGACGATCCGCGTGGCGCGGGCCCTCTTCCTCGCGTTCGTCGCCGTCGTGCTCGCCGTGCCACCCGTGGGCGCCGCCGTGGGGCGTCTGGCGTGGCTCGCCTTCGGGATCGCCGCGCTCCTCGCGATGCCGTGGGACACCATCAAGAGTGCTTGGGACCTGCGCCCCTCCGCCCTCGACGGCAAGCTGTCGGTGGGTGGACGATGACCGCCTTCCGACACGTCTGGAGCCAGACGAGCCCCGATCTGCGCGTCGAGGCGGCCGACGTGACCCGTGGTGACCGCGCGTGGACCCAGACGCGCGTGGTCGTGGGCGCCGGCCGCGCGGGTGTCGTCGTCGTCCCCGTCCACGGTGAGCAGATCGGCTTCGTCCGGCTCTGGCGCCCGTGCGTCGACGAGGTGCGGCTCGAGCTGCCGCGCGGCTTCGGGGAGTCGCCCGACCCCGAGCTCGATGCCCGCAGGGAGCTCCTCGAGGAGACCGGTCTCGACGCCACCCACGTCACGCGTCTGGCGACCTTCGACCTCGACACCGGGCTGGTGCCCACCCCGATCATCGCCTTCGCCGCACAGCTCGACAGCCGACGACCGACCCGCACCCCCGACGGCGAGACCGACGACCTCGTGTGGGTCGACGCCACCTCGCTCTCCCGACTCGTCGCCGAGGGCACCCTCCGGGACGGGATCACGCTGGCCGCGCTGGCTGCCTGGTGGGCATCCCCGAGTAGGACGCCCGCCCGCCACGCGAACGCGTGACGGGCGTGCCGGTGAGGGTCCAGGAAACCTCGCACATTCGAGGTGCACGAGGAGGTCGCCAACACTGCCACGGCGAGCCCTCAGTCCCTCTGGTGCAGATCTGCAGCGAGGGCATCGACCTGGGTAGCGATGTCATCGCGGATCAGAGCCATGCGCTCGCGCCCCTCGATGCCGCGGGTGGATGGTTCGTCGGTGATCCACCGGTCGACCTGTGCGCTGCCCGGCTGGTCGATGTGCGCCTCGTCGCCGAGGATGATGACGCGCTGGACGGAGTCGAGGAGAGCGGGGTCGATGGGCTTGGGGTGCTCACCAGTGACGCTGGCCCCGACTTCCTCGAGCGAGGCGACGGACTGCGTGTTGAGCTTGTCCCCGGGGTGGGTGCCGGCGGAGTACACGTCGACGGCGTCGCCGTGGCGTTGACGCATGAGGGCGGCGGCCATCTGGGACTTGCCGCCGTTCTTGACGCAGACGAAGAGCACGGAGGGGCGGGTGCTCACGAGCTGGCCTCGACCGTCTCGATCCCGAGGGAGTCGAGGAGTTCGCTGACCCGCGCTCGAATGTTGTCGCGGATCGGCCGGACGGCCTCGACTCCCTGCCCGGCCGGGTCATCGAGGGTCCAGTCCTCGTAGCGCTTGCCGGGGAAGATCGGGCAGGTGTCGCCGCAGCCCATGGTGATGACGACGTCGGAGGCCTCGACGGCTTCGGTCGTGAGGATCTTGGGCGTCTCCGCTGACAGGTCGATGCCCTCCTCGAGCATTGCTTCTCGCACGGCGGGGTTGATCGTGTCGGCAGGTGCAGATCCGGCTGATCTCACCTCGACGGCGCCACCGGAGAGGGTGCGCGTGTAGGCGGCGGCCATCTGGGACCGCCCGGCGTTGTGGACGCAGACATAGAGGACTGAGGGCTGGTCGGTCATGTGGGGCTCCAGGCGTGTGGGAGGGGTCAGGCGAGGACGTCACGAAGGAGGCGGGTCACACGCTGCTGAATGTCATCCCGGATGTCCCGCACGACGTCGAGTGGTTGGCCGTCGGGGTCGGCGACGTCCCAGTCCTCGTAGCGCTTGCCGGGAAAGACCGGGCAGGCGTCGCCGCAGCCCATGGTGACGATGACGTCTGCTGCCTGGACGGCGCTGTGGGTCAATGGCTTGGGGTATGGCGCGCTGAGCGGGATGCCACGCTCAGCCAGGGCGTCGAGGACGGTGGGGTTGACCGTGTCCACGGGTTCGGACCCGGCTGAGCGCACGTGGACCTTGCGGGCAGACAGGTGCTCGGTCAGGGCGGCCGCCATCTGGGACCGCCCGGCGTTGTGCACGCAGACGAAGAGGATCTCGGGGACTTGCTTGGCGACTCTCCCTTCAGCCTGGGCCACGGTCATGAGCTGCTCGCGGGCCTGCTTCGCGACGAAGATCGGCAGGTACTGCGTGATCGTGGCGCGCGGCTCGAGCAGGGCGCGGGCCTCGTGCACGACTGTGGCGATGGTCTCGGGTGAGAAGACCCCGTCGTAGGCGTAGGTCAGGTCGTCGATGAGTCGGTCGTACGTGTCGGGCGTGTGGGGTGCGGTACTCACGTGCGGTCCTCTGCTCTGATGCGAGATGGTGCCACGGCTGACGAAGGGCGGGGGAATCGTCGACGCAGGCCAAGGCTGACGTAGACGAGGCCGACGAGGACCGGCACCTCGATGAGGGGTCCGACGACGCCTGCGAGGGCCTGGCCGGAGGTGACGCCGAAGGTCGCGATGGCGACGGCGATGGCCAGCTCGAAGTTGTTGCCCGCCGCGGTGAAGGCGAGCGTGGTGGTGCGTTCGTAGGTCATCCCGAGTACGCGACCGGTGAGGTATCCGGCGCCCCACATCAGGGCGAAGTAGGCCAGGAGGGGCACCGCGATGCGGGCGACGTCCAGTGGGCGCGAGGTGATGGCGTCGCCCTGCAGGGCGAAGAGGACGACGATGGTGAAGAGCAGGCCGTAGAGCGCCCACGGGCTGATCTTCGGCAGGAAGGTGCCCTCGTATGCCTGCCGGCCCCAGCGCCGCTCGCCGATGCGCCGGGAGAGGTACCCGGCGAGCAGGGGGACCCCGAGGAAGATCAGGACCGACACGGCGATCTGGCCGAACGAGACGTCCAGCGTGCTTTGCTCCAGGCCCAACCAGCCAGGCAGCACCGAAAGGTAGAACCACCCGAGGCCCGCAAAGGCGATGACCTGGAAGATCGAGTTGAGCGCGACGAGCACGGCAGCCGCTTCACGGTCCCCGCAGGCCAGGTCGTTCCAGATGATCACCATGGCGATGCACCGGGCGAGGCCTACGATGATCAGACCGGTCCGGTACTCCGGCAGGTCGGGCAGGAAGGCCCACGCCAGGGCGAACATCAGCGCCGGCCCGACGATCCAGTTGAGCACGAGGGAGGACCCGAGCAGGCTGCGGTCACGGGTGACCGAATCAAGGCGGTCGTACCTGACCTTGGCCAGCGGCGGGTACATCATGACGAGCAGGCCGAGGGCGATCGGCAGCGAGATGCCATGCAGCTGCACAGCGTCCAGCGCGGACCCCAGACCAGGCACCCCACGGCCGAGCACGAGCCCGGCGACCATGGCGATGCCGATCCACACGGGCAGGTAGCGATCCAGCATCGCCAGGCGCGCGGGCGCGCGCTCGGTGGCCACTTCAGACATCGTCACGCCCGGCTCCCCTGCGGGGCGCAGCACGGCGAGGACTGCTCGAGGACGGGCAGGGACGCGGTGGCCAGCTGTGCATTCGCCGGGTTGTCGTCCTTGACGACGTAGACCTCCCACGGAGCGCCGGCCGGGTCGTGGACCCACACCTTGTCCTGGAGCGCATAGCAGCACGTCGTGTCGTCCTCGTCGAAGGTCGCCAGCCCGCCATCCGCGAGCCGGGCGCGCGCCTCGCTGACCTGCTCGGCGCGGTCAACCTCGACACCGAGGTGGTTCAGCGCACCGCGCGGCCCACTCTCGCGGGTCGCCTCGTCGGTCTCGATGAGCACGAGCTTGAGCGACGGCTCGGTGATCGCGAAGTTGGCGTAGCCGGGCCGGCGCTTGTGCGGCTCGACACCGAAGAGCGTGGAGTAGAAGGCGATGGACGCCTCGAGGTCGACGACATTGAGAGCGATCTGGACGCGGCTCACGTGGGGTTCCTCCATCGGGTCATATCGACGTGTGTCGATACGTCAACCTTGGCACTGCGCATCGACGCGTGTCAATATGGGGCCATGTCGATCGCCCCCTCTACCGACGGACGCACCCTCCTCAGCCAGGCGGTGGAGCGGTGCTGCGCCACCGAGGGCAGCGCACCGATCACGCGCGAGGACGCCGAGGTGGTGGCCCGGCTGCTCAAGGCGGTCGCCGACCCCGTCCGGCTGCAGATCCTGGGCATCGTGCGCTGCTCCCCCGGTCAGGAAGTGTGCGCCTGCGACCTACCGGAGCCCCTCGGCCTGGCCCAGCCCACGGTGAGTCACCACCTCAAGGTGCTCGTCGACGCCGGGCTGCTGACACGGGAGCGTCGCGGGCAGTGGGCCTGGTTCACCCTGGCGCCTGACCGGCTCGCCCTGGCGCGTCAGGTCCTCGACGCCTGAGCTGCCCGGGCCGACCCTCCCGCGACGACGCACGCCCCGCCACGCTGGTGCGTGACGGGGCGTGCGGGCGCGGGTCTCAGCCGACCGAGACGTGCACGTGGTCGAAGTGGTTCTGCGTGGGGTCGCCGCGGTCCTCCATCGGCTTCCAGCTACCGCCGGGCATCCAGATGCGCTGCTTCCAGATGATGTACTTGATGTTGAGCTGGCCGGCATTGGCCTGCAGCCACGAGGCGACCTGGTCGCCGCGGCTGCCGGTGACCATGATGTCGACCGCGTTGCCGCTGCCGTGGTCACCGGGGTCGCCGGCGCGGTAGCCGCCGATGTTGGTCATGTCGGGGAACTGGGTGCGCACGGCCGAGTAGACCTTCTGTGCGTTGGGGCCGAGGCCGAGGGCGGCGCCCTGCGAGGCGTAGTTGCCCGTGGCGACCGATCCGCTCGACTGCTCCGACACCGAGGACTGCGACTGCGAGGACTGCGACGACTCGGCTTCCTGCTTCGGAGCGCTGCGGGTGTCCGAGCTGCGGGAGGTCTGCGTCTGCTCGCGCTCGGCACCGCTGTCGGCCTCGTCCGTCTGCTCCTGCTCGACGGGCTTGGGCTTCGGCTTGGGCTTGACGACGGGGTCGATGCCGAGAGCGCCGGAGTCCTCGTGGGCGTCGGCGGCCGTGCTGCCGGTGGGCGCGGTGATCGCCGCAGTGGTCCGGGAGGCCGAGCGGGAGGCCGTCGGGTCGCCTGCACGCTCGCCCAGGAGCTCCGCGGCGGTCGTGTCCACGCTCTCGACGGCAGCGACGTCCGTGCCGGACTGGCTGCCGACGGCGGAGGTCGGCGCGATGACGAAGGCGCCGGAGCCCAGGACGATGCCGACGCCGGCGACGGTCTTGGCTGCCGCACGGGCTCCGTGGGCGCCGGCGGACGAGGGGAGTGCACCGAGACGGGACAGGGGGCTGGGACGACGACTGCCGTGCCGACCGACGTAACGGGACGTGCTCACGCGAGACCTCAAAGCTTGGGACAACAGGGACGGCCTCACGGCCACGAGACACCATAGCCACTCCCCGTCCCAAAGTCACGTTTTGGTAAAGGGGACCTTGCTCACCCCGTCCGGGGCGGGGCCGGTACCGCCGCGTGACGCGCCGACACGACGAAGGGCGCCGCCCCCGGTGCGGGGAGCGGCGCCCTTCGTCAGGCGTGACCGAGGGTCACTTGCCCTTGACGGCCTCCGTGGCCTGGGGCAGGACGGTGAAGAGGTCACCGACGACACCGAAGTCGACGAGCTCGAAGATCGGGGCCTCCTCGTCCTTGTTGATCGCGACGATCGTCTTGGACGTCTGCATGCCGGCGCGGTGCTGGATGGCACCGGAGATGCCCGCCGCGACGTACAGCTGCGGCGAGACCTGCTTGCCGGTCTGGCCGACCTGCGAGCTGTGCGGGTACCAACCGGCGTCGACCGCGGCGCGCGAGGCACCGACGGCGGCACCGAGGGCGTCCGCGAAGGTCTCGACCGGCGAGAAGTCGCCACCGGTGCCGCGACCACCGGAGACGACGATCGCCGCCTCGGTGAGCTCGGGACGACCGGAGGCCTTCTTCGGCTCGGACGCGGTGACCTTGGCGGCCTTGGCGCCGTCGGAGATGCTCACGGAGAGCTCCTCGAAGGCACCGGCACCGTTGGCCTGCTCCGGCGCGGCGGAGTTGGGCTTGACGCAGATGATCGGCGTGCCCTTGGTGACCTTGGCCTGGACCGTGTAGCTGCCGGCGAAGACGGACTGGGTCGTGACCGGCCCCTCCTGCACGTCGACGGCGTCGGTGATCAGACCGGAGTCGGTCTTGACCGCGAGGCGGGCACCGATCTCCTTGCCGGCGGCATTGCTCGGGATGAGCACGGCCGCCGGGGACTTCTCCTGCACCAGCTGCGCGAGGACCTCGGCCTGGGGGGCGACGAGGTGCTCGAGGGCGGCCGGGTCGGAGACGGCGTAGATCTTCTCGGCGCCGTAGCGCGCGAGCAGGTCCTTGGCGGTCTCGGCGCCGGGGCCGATGAAGACGGCGGAGGGCTCACCCAGGCGGCGGGCGATGGTCAGCATCTCCGCGGCGGGCTTCTTCACCTCACCGTTTGCGTGGTCGACGAGGACGAGGACTTCAGCCATGTCTATTGCTCCTTCGTGTCCGGGTCGTCGATCAGACGAACTTGTTGGTGGTCAGGAACTCGGCGAGCTTGGTGCCGCCGTCACCCTCGTCGGTGACGATCGTGCCCTGCTCGCGCGGGGGACGCTTGGTCGTCGACTCGACGGCCGTGGCCGCGTTGGCGAGGCCGACCTGGCCGGCGTCGACGCCGAGGTCGGAGAGGCTCCACTCCTCGACCGGCTTCTTCTTCGCGGCCATGATCCCCTTGAAGGAGGGGTAGCGCGGCTCGTTGATCTGGTCGGTGACCGAGATGAGCGCCGGGAGGGAGGCCTCGATGGTCTCGCTCGCGGTGTCACCGTCACGGCGCATCTTGGCGACCCCACCGTCGACGGTCAGCTCGGAGGCGTAGGTGACCTGCGGCAGGCCGAGACGCTCGGCGAGCATCGCCGGGACGACACCCATGGTGCCGTCGGTCGAGGCCATGCCGGTGAGGACAATGTCCGGGGTGCCGATCTTCTTGATGGCCTCGGCGAGGACGAGCGAGGTCGCGAGGGCGTCGGAGCCGGCGATCGCGTCGTCGGAGACGTGGACGCCCTTGTCGGCACCCATCTGGAGGGACTTCTTGACGGCCTCGGCGGCGTCGGCGGGGCCGATGGTCAGGACGGTGACCTCGCCCTCACCGGCCTCGACGATCTGGAGGGCCTGCTCGACGGCGTACTCGTCGAGCTCGGACAGCAGACCTTCCACGCCTTCGCGGTCGGTCGTGTTGTCCTCGTTGAATCCGCGGTCGGACTGTGCGTCCGGAACGTACTTCACGCAGACGACGATGTTCATCGGCGAATCGTCCTCTTCCTGGGTGAGGGGGCTGGGTACCGGGCTGATCCTCTCAGCAGCCGCGCAGGATGTGCCCGAACTGTGGGGAGGCTCCCAGTCCGCCCACGCTATCCAGCGGGAGCCGCGACCTCCAACGCGGGTGAGGGTGCCCTTCACCACACCACCCTTCGAGGCGGTCGCTGCGCGACCTTCCTCAGGGAGCGGGAGGGGCGGAGGGTGCCTCGTCCGCGACATTGACCAGGACGTGGAAGGACGGCTCCTCGTAGGGGTGCGCCTCACGAAGGGCCTTGACCACCAACGCCCTTCGCGATCGGGGGAAGGCGACCTCGACGCGGTCCTCGACGACCCGTTCGGCCTCGCCGACGGTCCCGATCGTCGGGTGGGCTCCGTCGACAGGGCGGAACCTCCCTTCGCCACGCAGGACGAAGGCGCACTCGCGGTAGTCCCCCACCGCTCCGGCGCCCACGGCGAAGAGCGCCGCGAGCACCTCGTCGGTGTGCGTGGCGGGGATGTGGGCGACGAGCACGTCGAGGGCCTCGCGCGCGCTCACGTCACCACCCCGCCGGCAGGTCGAGCTCGTCCTCGGTGACGACGACCCGCTCGCGCTGCTTGAGCACGCGGGCGGGCACCCCGCCGAGCACGACGAAGGGGGGATGCGCCCCCCGGACCACCGCGCCGGCCCCGACGACCGAGTGCGCGCCGATGTCCGTGCCGCGGGTGATGACGCACTTCGTCGCGACCCACACGTCGTCGCCGAAGCGCACGGGCGACTTGATGATCCCCTGGTCCTTGATCGGGGTGTCGAGGTCCTCGGTGCGGTGGTCGAAGTCGCACACGTAGACGTCGTCGGCGAAGAGGCAGGCCTCGCCGACCTCGATGTCGAGCCACGTGTTGAAGGTGTTGCGGATCCCGATGACCGTCTTGGCACCGATGCGCAGGGTGCCCTCGTGAGCGCGCAGCGCCGAGCCACCACCGATGTGCGTGTAGGCACCGACGACGAGCCGGCCGGTGCCCGGCGTGACCTGGAACTGGACGCCGGGCCCGATGAAGCACGGCCCCTCGAAGACGAGCCCCGGGGTCGTGAGCTTGGCGCGGACCATCCGCAGGTAGCCGAGGACGTGGTGGTGGGACCAGGCCCGGTTGGCGACGACCCACCGGGCCCAGTGCCACCACGTGAGGTGCGAGGAGGCCATCAGCGCGTGCCCGTCACCGCAGCGGCTTGGTCCCGGTGACGCCGACGTTGTAGAAGAAGCGCTGCGGCACGACGCGGCCGAGGACCGCGTCGACCTTCATGAGGTTCTTCCACGAGCCGTAGGCGAACTTCGCCCACCCGAAGCCGAGGGCATCCTCGGCGACGGCGTACTCGAAGGTGCGGATCGGCCAGCCGGCGAAGGCGGACAGCAGCTCCTCGGTCGCCGTCCCGACGTGCTCCGCACCCGCGCGGCGGGCCATCGCGGCCAGCTGCGCCGGGTCGAAGGTGTGCAGGTCGACGACGGCCTCGAGCGCGGCGGCCCGCGACGACTCGTCGAGCTCGGCCTGGGCGCGGGCCCACGTGCCCCTCAGCGGCGGCAGCCTGCTGACCCGCGTCGCGGTCTCCCACGTGGCCCGCGAGAGGTGCCGCGCGTACCAGTGGCCGATCCGGGTCGGCTCGCCGGCGATGACGAAGCGTCCACCCGGCTTGAGCACCCGCACGACCTCGCGCAGGGCGCCCTCGACGTCGGGGATGTGGTGGATCACCGCGTGCCCGACGACGAGGTCGAAGGAGTCGTCTTCGTAGGGCAGCGACTCCGCGTCGGCGACCCGCCCCTCGATCTCGAAACCGAGCCGCTGGGCATTGGCCTTGGCCGCCTCGACCATGCCGGGCGACAGGTCGGAGACGTGCACCTCGTCGACGAGGCCGGCGAGCTTGAGGTTGAGCGAGAAGAAGCCGGTGCCGGCCCCGAGCTCGAGGGTGCGCCCGAAGGGCAGCGACTCCCCCGGTCGTCGCGTCGACTCCAGGACGTGGAGGAAGCGGTCACGCACGATCGACGTGCAGCGGTCGTCGAAGCTGATCGACCACTTCTCGTCGTAGGTCTGCGCCTCCCAGTCGTGGTACAGCACCTGGGCGAGCTTGTTGTCCTCCCAGGCGGCCTCGACCTGCTCGGCGCTCGCCGCACGAGGTCCGGCCATCAGATCCCCTCGAAGGTGGCCTTGCCCGGCCCGTTGTCGACGAAGCTGCGCATGCCGGTCTTCTGGTCGTTGGTCGCGAAGAGCCCGGTGAAGAGCTGGGCCTCGATCTCGAGCCCGGTGTCGAGGCTGACCTCCAGCCCCTTGTCGACCGCCTCCTTGGCAGCGCGCAGGGCCTGCGTCGGCCCGGTGACGAAGGGGGCGACGAGCGCCTGCGCGGTGGCGAGCACCTCCGCGGCGGGCACGACCCGGTCGGCGAGACCGATCTCGAGCGCCTCGGCGGCGTCGACGAAGCGACCGCTGAAGATCAGCTCCTTGGCCTTCGCCGGGCCGACGAGGCGCGGCAGGCGCTGGGTACCGCCGGCGCCGGGGATGATCCCGAGGGTGATCTCGGGCAGGCCGAGCTTCGCGTTGTCGGCGACGACCCGGAAGTCGCAGCACAGCGCGGTCTCGAGGCCACCCCCGAGCGCGAAGCCGGTGATCGCGGCGACGGTCGGCTTGGGGATCGAGGCCAGCGCGCGGGAGAAGCGCTGGAGCAGACGCACGTGGGCGGCCATGTCCGTGTAGGACATCTCGGCCATCTCCTTGACGTCGGCACCGGCGGCGAAGACCCGCTCGCCACCCCAGACGATGACCGCCTTGACGTCGGTGCGCTCGGCGGCCTCCTCCGCGACGGCGACGAGCTGACGCTGCATCTCGGCGTCGAGCGCGTTCATCTTCGGGCGGTCGAGGACGATGGTGCCGATGCCGTCGGCAACCTCGAGGCGGACGACCTCGCTCATGCCTGGGGCTCCCCCGCCTCGGTGGGCTCGCCCTCGGGCTCCTGGCCGGTCGCCCGCTGGTGCCACAGCTGCACACCTTGGAGGACGAGCGGCAGGGCCAGACCGAGCAGGCCACGGATGTCGGCCCCGCGCGGGAGGATGTGCTCGGAGGTCACGAGCAGGGTGTCGCCGGCGACGGCCGCCTTGACGAGGTTGAAGGCGACGTTGAGGTCGTTGCTGACCTGCAGCCGCTCCACCGGGTCGGTCGGCACCGGGTCCTCGAGGGCCCACTGGCCGAAGACGCGCAGCACGTTGGACTCGCTGTCGCAGCGGATGAACATCTGCTGCTCCGAGAAGGTGAAGGCCACGTCGCCCTCGTCGTCGATCGACGGCTCGAGACCCAGCTCGCGCAGCGCGTCCTGGACGCGGTCGCGCAGCGGAGCCTCGGGCTCGGGCTGGTCACCCGAGGCGGGAGGGGTCGGGCCGAAGTTGGGGAGGGCGGTCGGGTCGCTCATGGCCGCCACGCTACCCACTGCTTACCCTGTGAGCCATGTCGACCTCCACCGCCCGGGTCCTGCCCCACCGGCCCACCCCGGGCGTCCACCCCGTCGACGGCGGGGTGACGGTGGCGGTCCACGCCGCCGGCGCGACGGCGGTGTGGCTCTGCCTGACCGACGACGAAGGGGGCGAGACGCGCGTCGAGCTGCCCCCCTTCGGCGACGGGTGGTGGGGTGGGTTCGTGCCGGACGTCCACCCGGGCCGGCGCTACGGGCTGCGGGCCGACGGACCCTGGGACCCGGCCGTGGGGCACCGCTTCGACCCAGCAAAGCTGCTCCTCGACCCGTGGGGTCGAGCCGTCGAGGGGACCGTGACGTACGACCCGGCGGTCTTCGAGCGGGGCGGCGAGTCGGCCCCCTTCGTCCCGCGCAATGTCGTGCTCGACACCACCTTCGACTGGGGCGACGACGCTCCCCCGGCCCACCCCCGCGACGCACGGGTGGTCTACGAGGTGCACGTGCGCGAGATGACGCGACGGCTGCCAGGGGTCCCCGAGCACCTGCGCGGCACCTACGCGGGCCTGTGCCACCCGGTGACCATCGAGCACCTGCGCTCCCTCGGCGTGACGACCGTCGAGCTGCTGCCGGTGCACGCCTTCGCCGACGAGCCGCACCTCGTCGACCTCGGCCTGACCAACCACTGGGGCTACAACACGCTGGGCTTCTTCGCCCCTCACGCGCCCTACGCGAGCGACGCCGACCCGCACGAGGTGCTGCGCGAGCTCAAGGGCATGGTCAAGCTGCTCCACGCCGCCGGCATCGAGGTCCTGCTCGACGTCGTCTACAACCACACCGCCGAGCAGAGCACCGGGGGCGCGACGCTGTCGTGGCGCGGCCTCGACGCCGCGACCTGGTACCGGCTCGACGAGCAGGGGCACGACGTCGACGTCACCGGCTGCGGCAACACGCTCGACCTCACCGACCCCGTCGTCCTCGAGATGGTCCTGGACTCGCTGCGCTACTGGGTCACCGAGGTCCACGTCGACGGCTTCCGCTACGACCTGGCGGTGGCCCTCGGCCGCGGCGAGGACCTCGGCTACGCGCCGGACCACCCCTTCCTCGTGGCGCTGCGCGAGGACCCCGTGCTCTCGCGGGTGCTGCACGTCGCCGAGCCGTGGGACCTCGGGCCCGACGGCTGGCGCACGGGGCAGTTCCCGGGGGCCTGGGCGGAGTGGAACGACCGCTTCCGCGACACGACCCGTGACTTCTGGCTCGCCGACGCCGGGGCGCTCTCGCGGGGCGAGGTGAGCGGCCCGGGCGTGCGCGAGATCGCCACCCGGCTCGTCGGCAGCCGCGACCTCTTCGGCGAACGCACCCCCCTGTCGTCGGTCGGCTTCGTCACCGCGCACGACGGTTTCACCGCCGCCGACCTCGTCGTCTACGACCACAAGCACAACGAGGCCAACGGCGAGGACAACCGCGACGGCAACGACCACAACCGCTCGTGGAACCACGGCGTCGAGGGCCCGACCGACGACGCCGTCGTGCAGCTCGCCCGGCGCCGGTCGGTGCGCAACCTCCTCGGCACGCTGCTGCTGTCGTCCGGCATCCCGATGATCGCCTCCGGCGACGAGATCGGGCGCACGCACGACGGCAACAACAACCCCTACTGCCAGGACAACGAGATGACCTGGCTCGACTGGGACCTCGACGACGAGCGCCGGGACCTGCTCGCCACGGTCGCCCACCTCACCGGGCTGCGCCGCGAGGTGCCCGTCCTGCGGGACCACGACGAGTCGGTCATCGGCTGGTACGACGAGACCGGCGCCCCGATGACCGACGAGACCTGGGCCCAGGACGAGCGACGCACCCTCCAGCTGCACCTCGCCGGCGAGCCCGCCGCCCTGGTGGTGGTGCACGGAGGCCTCGACGAGGCTGCCGTCACGCTCCCGGACGTCGGCCCCCTTCGCCTGAGGTGGGACAGCGCCTGGGAGCGCCCGCAGGACGCCGACGCGGGCCCCGCCGACCGCCAGCAGACCCTCACCCCGCTGAGCCTGCGCCTCTACACGACCTGACCTGCGGGTACGACGCCCTGGCGAAGGGAGAGCCCGACCACTGCAGGAGCGGGCGAAGGGAGGGGTCGGCCCGACTCATGGGAAAGTCCGGCTGCCCGCACGACGTGAGTCGTCACGCCAAGCGGCCGGACTTTCCCTTAGGGCCACCCCTCCCTTCGCCCGCGACGCCAGAGGCGACCGCGACGGAGAGGCGACCACGCGGGCCCTTCGAGACGGCGCTGGCGCGCCTCCCCGGGGACCGGAGGGGTCAGGCGTTGGCGACGAGCCCCAGGCTCGCGGGGTACGCCATGAGCTCGTGCCGCGGCAGCACCCGCACGGTCCAGCCGAACTGGCCGGTCCGCTCGATGGGGACGTGGCCGGCAAACTTCGCCCGCCCGTCCTCGTAGGCCTCGACGAAGCCGAGCGAGGTGGCGTCCCAGTCGACGAGGTCGTCGGTGCCGAGGGCGACCCGACCGGCGACGACCTGGACGTCGACCTCGTGGGGGGCCAGGCCGTCGAGTGCGACGTAGGCGTCGACGCTCAGCGACTCACCGACGATCGGGCTGTCGGAGACGCCCGAGCCCTCGACGTGCTCGACGCGCACGCTGGACCAGCCGGCCCGAGCCCGCGCCTTGTACTCCGCGAGCGCCCGCGCGCCGGCGTGGCCGTCGGCGTTGACCCGGGCGTTGTGCTGGGCGGCGGGTGCGTAGAGCTGCTCGGTGTAGTCGCGCACCATGCGGGTGGCGAGCACCTTGGGCCCGAGCGTGGTGAGGGTGTGCCGCAGCATCGACAGCCAGCGCTGCGGCAGACCGGCCTCGTCGACGTCGTAGAAGCGCGGCGCGACCTGCGTCTCGATGAGGTCGTAGAGGGCGGCGGCCTCGATGTCGTCGCGCCGGCCCTCGTCGGTGACACCGTCGGCGGTGGGGATGGCCCACCCGTTGTCGCCGTCGTACCACTCGTCCCACCAGCCGTCGAGGATCGACAGGTTGAGCCCGCCGTTGAGGGCGGCCTTCATGCCGGAGGTGCCGCACGCCTCGAAGGGCCGCAGCGGGTTGTTGAGCCAGACGTCGCACCCCGGGTAGAGGGTGCGCGCCATGGCGATGTCGTAGTTGGGCAGGAAGACGATGCGGTGGCGCACGTCGTGCTGGTCGGCGAACTGCACCATCTGCTGGATGAGCTGCTTGCCGGTCTCGTCGGCCGGGTGCGATTTGCCGGCGATGACCAGCTGGACGGGCCGCTCGGGGTGGAGCAGCAGCGCCCGCAGCCGCTCGGGGTCGCGCAGCATGAGGGTCAGCCGCTTGTACGTCGGCACCCGCCGGGCGAAGCCGATGGTGAGCACCTCGGGGTCGAGGACGCCGTCGGTCCAGCCGAGCTCGGCGTCGGTGGCCCCGCGCTTGGCCCAGCTGGATCGCAGGCGGGCGCGCACGTCGTCGACGAGCCGCGAGCGCATCTGAGCCTTGGCGGCCCAGATGGCCTCGCCCGGCACGTCGGGGATGCCCTTCCACCGGTCCGACGCCTCGACGTCGCGGCCGCCGAGGTGCTGGGCGGCGATGTCGTAGACCGCGTCGTCGACCCACGTCGGGGCGTGCACGCCGTTGGTGATCGAGGTGATCGGCACCTCGGCGTCGTCGAAGCCCGGCCACAGCCCGTCGAACATCTCCCGGGAGACGACACCGTGCAGCTGGGAGACGCCGTTGGCCCGCTCGGCCAGGCGCAGCCCCATGACCGCCATGTTGAAGATGCCCTCGGAGCCGCCCTCGTAGGTCTCCGCGCCGAGCGCCCGCAGCTTGTCCAGCGGCACGCCGGGCAACTCCTGGGCCCCGCCGAAGTACCGTTCGAGCAGGGCGACGTCGAAGCGGTCGATGCCCGCGGGCACCGGGGTGTGCGTCGTGAAGACGGTGCCGGCGCGGGCCGCCTCCATCGCCTCCTCGAAGCTCATCCCCGCGGTCTGCGTGAACTCGCTGATCCGCTCGATGCCGAGGAAGCCCGCGTGGCCCTCGTTGGTGTGGAAGACCTCCGGCTCGGGGGCTCCGGTGAGCCGGGACCACAGGCGCAGCGCTCGCACGCCGCCGATGCCGAGCAGCATCTCCTGCTGCAGGCGCTGCTCCCCGCCACCGCCGTAGAGACGCTCGGTGACCGCGCGCATCGCGTCGTCGTTGCCGGGCACGTCGGAGTCGAGCAGGAGCAGTGGCACGCGGCCCACCTGGGCGCGCCAGACGTGAGCGCGAAGGGAGGCACCCCCGGGCATCGCGACGGTCACCACGCACGGGGTGCCGTCGTCCTCGCGGAGCAGGTGCAGCGGCAGACCCTGAGGGTCGAGGACGGGGTAGGTCTCCTGCTGCCAGCCGGAGGCGTCCAGGCTCTGCTTGAAGTAGCCGGTCGTGTAGAAGAGGCCGACGCCGACGATCGGCACCCCGAGGTCGGACGCGGCCTTGAGGTGGTCGCCCGCGAGGATCCCGAGGCCACCGGAGTACTGCGGCAGCACCTCGGTGATGCCGTACTCGGGGCTGAAGTAGGCGATGGAGGCGGGCAGGCCCCCCTTCGACCCTCCGTCACTCCCCGGGGACCGGGACGCCTCGTCCTGGTACCACCGGCGCGACCCGAGGTAGTCGTCGAGGTCGGCCTTGGCCGCGCCGACGCGGGCGACGAGATCACCGTCGCGGGCCAGCTCCTCGAGCTCTCCCGCCGAAAAGGTGGAGAGCAGCCGGACCGGGTCGTGGTGGACCTCGTCCCAGCGCTGCGGGTCGAGCCCGGCGAAGAGCTCGCGGGTCGGCGAGTGCCAGCTCCACCGCAGGTTCATCGCGAGATCGCCGAGGGCGGTGATCGGCTCGGGCAGGGCGGTGCGGACGCTGAAACGTCGAATGGCCTTCACCTCCCCCATCTTGGGGGCTTTCGCCCCGGCGCGCCAACCTGCAGCAGGTGGACCGCGGGTAACGTTGCGGGGGTGAGCACCGACTTCACCGTCGCCCCTGCCCCCGCTAGCACGGCGCCCGTCTCCGTGCCGCCCCAGCAGCCGCTCGGCCGCATCCCCGTCAGCGACGTGCGTCCGTGCGTCGACCACGGCACCCGCCCGGCGAAGTCGGTCGTCGCCGAGCCCTTCACCGTGACCGCCGAGGTCTTCCGCGAGGGCCACGACGCGGTCAACGCGACGCTCGTGCTCACCGACCCCGACGGCGTCGAGCAGCACCTGCCGATGACCTGCACCAACCCCGGGCTGAGCCTGTGGGAGGTCGAGGTCGTCGCCGACCGCGAGGGCCTGTGGCACTACCGCGTCGAGGGCTGGTCGGACCCGTGGGCGACGTGGGTGCACGACGCGTCGATCAAGATCCCCGCCGACATCGACGCCTCGCTCATGCGGGCCGAGGGTGCCGTCGTGCTGGACCGGGCCGTCGCCGACCCCGCCCGCGACGAAGGGGGGCGCGCCCCCCTTCGTGCTGCTGCCGACGTCCTGCGGGACGAGGCGGGCCACCAAGCCGCCGCGGCCCTGCACCTCGTGACGACGGGCGCCGCTGCCGCGGAGCTGGCGGCACGGCCCCACCGAGAGCTGGTCAGCCCGAGTGCCGACCTGCCGTTGCTCGTCGAGCGCGAGCTGGCGCTCTTCGGCTCCTGGTACGAGATCTTCCCCCGGA
Organism: Janibacter hoylei PVAS-1; assembly: GCF_004025845.1. Classification (NCBI taxonomy): domain Bacteria; kingdom Bacillati; phylum Actinomycetota; class Actinomycetes; order Micrococcales; family Intrasporangiaceae; genus Janibacter; species Janibacter hoylei. Next base: position 15,129 of record NZ_PIPF01000013.1, on the reverse strand, counting down.
GCGAGGGTGCCCACGTCGACCCGACGACCGGGCGCTGGGTGAGCGGGACCCTGCGCACGGCCGCGCAGCGGCTGCCGGCCATCGCGGAGATGGGCTTCGACGTCGTCTACCTCACCCCGATCCACCCCATCGGGACGACGGCGCGCAAGGGACCCAACAACACCCTCGTGGCCGGGCCCGACGACCCCGGCTCGCCCTACGCGATCGGCTCGCCCGACGGGGGCCACGACGCGATCCACCCGGAGCTCGGGACCTTCGCCGACTTCGACGCCTTCGTCGCCGACGCGACCCGGCTGGGGCTGGAGGTCGCGCTCGACCTGGCGCTGCAGTGCTCGCCGGACCACCCGTGGGTCACCGAGCACCCGGAGTGGTTCACCACCCGCGCCGACGGCACCATCGCCTACGCCGAAAATCCGCCGAAGAAGTACCAAGACATCTACCCGGTCAACTTCGACAACGACCCCGCCGGGATCTACGCCGAGGTGCGGCGGGTCGTCCAGGTGTGGATCGACCACGGGGTGAAGATCTTCCGGGTCGACAACCCGCACACCAAGCCGGTGCAGTTCTGGCAGTGGCTCATCTCCGACGTCGCGCGCAAGCACCCCGACGTCATCTGGCTGTCGGAGGCCTTCACCAAGCCCGCGATGATGCACACCCTGGCCAAGGTCGGCTTCCAGCAGAGCTACACGTACTTCGCCTGGCGCAACACCGTGGCCGAGCTCGTCGAGTACGGCACCGAGGTGAGCGGTGAGGCGGCGGCGTACATGCGCCCGAGCTTCTGGCCGACGACGCACGACATCCTCACTCCCTACCTGCAGTTCGGCGGGCGGGCCGCGTGGCAGGTGCGCGCCGCCCTGGCCGCGACGATGGTGCCGACGTGGGGCATCTACGCCGGCTACGAGCTCATGGAGCACGTGGCCCGCCCCGGCGCCGAGGAGCAGATCGACAACGAGAAGTACGAGCTCAAGGACCGCCGCTGGGACCTCGTCGCCGAGGCGGGCGACTCCCTCGCCGGCTGGCTGACGATGCTCAACCGCGCCCGTCGCGAGCACCCGAGCCTGCAGCTGCTGCGCAACCTGACCTTCCACCACGTCGACGACGACCAGCTCATCGCCTACTCCAAGTCGCGCACCCTCCCCGACGGCGGCGTCGACACCGTCATCGTCGTGGCCAACGTCGACCCGCACAGCACGCGCGAGTCGACCCTGCGACTCGACCTGGCCGCCCTCGGTCTCGAGCCCGGCGAGCGCGTCGAGGTGGAGGACCTCGTGACCGGGGCCCGGTGGCAGTGGGGCGAGGAGACCTACGTGCGCCTCGGCCCGGAGAGCGAGCCGGTCCACATCGTCTCGGTGATCCGCTGATGGCGACGATCCACCGGGCCGAGCTGTCGCCGACCAAGCTCGAGCTGCTCACCGACTGGATGGGTGGGCAGCGCTGGTACCTCGGTCGTGGCCGGCCCCGCCTGCGCCGGCTCGACTCGTGGCGCCTCGACGACCCGGCCGGCGAGGTCGGCATCGAGGTCCTCGTCGTGCTCGACGAGTCGGCGACGCGCCCGGTCATCTACCAGGTGCCGCTCACCTACCGCGGAGCCCCGCTCCCCGGAGCTGACGCCGCCCTCGTCGGCGAGATGGAGCACTCCGTGCTCGGCCACCGGTGGGTCTACGACGCGCCGCACGACCCCGTCTTCGTCACACAGCTGCTCGAGCTGATCTGCGGGCGCGTGGCCGCGCAGGCCGGTGCGGTCTCCGACACGGTCGACCCGGACATCGTCGGCGCACCGCACCCGGCGTGGCCGAGCGACCCGGTCGTCGCCTCCAGCCGCGTCATCGGCGGCGAGCAGTCCAACACCTCGATCATCGTCACGCCGGTCCCCGGCACGGGCGCGCCGGTGATCCTCAAGGTCTTCCGCACCCTCGCCGCCGGCGAAAACCCGGACATCACGCTCCAGGGGGCGCTCGCGGCGTCCCACTCCCCCTTCGTCCCCGTCAGCGTGGGCCACGTGGCCGGCGCGTGGCAGCGCCCCGGGGCCGACCCGACGAAGGGGGCACCCCCCGACCGCGAACTCGGTCAGCTGGCCTTCGCCCAGGAGTACCTCGAGGGCACGACCGACGCCTGGCGCGTGTGCCTGCGCACGGCCGCCGCGGGTGAGGACTTCAGCGATGGCGCCCGCCGGCTGGGGCAGGCCGTCGCGCACGTGCACGACACCCTCGCCCGGGTGCTGCCGACGCGGCCCGCCGGCGACGACGACATCGCCCGGATCACCTCGGCCATCCGTCGCCGTGCCGCGCTGGCGACGAGCGAGGTCCCCGGGCTCGCCGGGCACGAGCAACAGGTCGCCGCCCTGGTCGACGCGGCGACGACGGCCCGCTGGCCCGACCTGCAGCGCATCCACGGTGACCTGCACCTTGGGCAGGTCCTCGACGTACCCGGCCGCGGCTGGGTCCTCATCGACTTCGAGGGTGAGCCCCTGCGACCGCTCGCCGAGCGCAACGAGCTCGACTGCCCGCTGCGGGACGTCGCCGGGATCCTGCGCTCGCTCGACTACGTGGCCGGCACCCTCGAGCGCGAGGGCGCGGCGGTCGACGCCCGGGCGTGGTGCACGGCGGCACAGACCGCCTTCCTCGACGGCTACGCCGACGTCGGGCCCGACCCGCGCGAGTCGGGTGCGCTGCTCGATGCCTTCGTGCTCGACAAGGCGCTGTACGAGGTGGTCTACGAGGCGCACCACCGCCCCGCGTGGCTCGTGCTGCCGGCCACCGCGATCGACCGACTGCTGGAGGAGCGCCCGTGACCCCCGTACCCGAGTCCGCCCTGCCCGGCGCCCTGTGGGCCGTGGCGCACGGCCGCAGCGCGCAGCCCCACGACGTGCTGGGCCAGCACCTCGAGGCCGGTGGGCTGCGCGTGCGGGTGCTCCGCCCCCTGGCGACGCGCGTGCGGGTGCGCTTCGAGGACGACGTCACGCTCGACCTCGACCACGAGCAGGACGGCATCTTCTCGGGCCTGCGGGAGGACGCCGACCGGACCATGGACTACCGGGTCCTCACGACCTGGGAGGACGGCGTCGAGCACGTCGGGGACGACCCCTACCGCTTCGCCCCGACCGTCGGCGAGGTCGACCTCCACCTCATCAACGAAGGGCGTCACGAGCAGCTGTGGACCGTGCTCGGGGCCCACACCCGGGCCTACGACGGCCCGATGGGGCCGGTCGAGGGGGTCTCCTTCGCGGTGTGGGCACCGCGGGCCAAGGCGGTGCACGTCATCGGCGACTTCAACGGGTGGGACGAGGCGAGCCACCCGATGCGCTGTCTCGGCGGGTCCGGGGTGTGGGAGCTCTTCGTGCCGGGCGCGGCCGACGGCGACGTGTACAAGTTCGCCCTGCGGGGGGCCGACGACGTCGTGCGGCACAAGGCCGACCCGCTCGCCCGGCTCGCCGAGACGGCGCCGGCGACCGGCTCGGTCGTGACGACGAGCGGCCATGAGTGGCAGGACGCCGCCTGGCTCGAGCAGCGGGCGCGCACGGATCCGCACACGGGCCGGATGAGCGTCTACGAGGTGCATCCGGGGTCGTGGCGCCAGGGGCTCTCGTGGCGTGACCTGGCCGACGAGCTCGTCGACCACGTCGTGCGGCACGGCTTCACGCACATCGAGCTCATGCCCGTCATGGACCACCCCTACCCGCCGTCATGGGGCTACCACGTGACGAGCTACTTCGCGCCGAACTCCCGCTTCGGCTCGCCCGACGACTTCCGCCACCTCGTCGACCGCTGCCACCGGGCCGGCATCGGCGTCATCCTCGACTGGGTGCCCGGGCACTTCGCGACGGACGAGTGGGCGCTCGTGGCCTTCGACGGGTTGCCGCTCTACGAGCACCCGGACCCGCGACGGGGCTGGCAGCCGGACTGGGGCAGCTACGTCTTCGACTTCGGTCGGCCCGAGGTGCGCAACTTCCTCGTCGCCAACGCGCTGTACTGGCTCGAGGAGTTCCACGTCGACGGGCTGCGGGTCGACGGCGTCGCCTCCATGCTCTACCTCGACTACTCCCGCGGCGACGGCGACTGGCTGCCCAATGCGCACGGCGGCCGCGAAAACCTCGAGGCGGTCGCCCTGCTCCAGGAGGTCAATGCGACCGCCTACCGCCGCTCGCCCGGCATCGTCACCATCGCCGAGGAGTCGACGGCCTGGCCGGGCGTGACCGCCCCGACCGACGGGGGCGGGCTCGGCTTCGGGCTGAAGTGGAACATGGGCTGGATGAACGACGCCCTGCGCTACCTGGCGGAGGACCCGATCAACCGGCAGCACCACCACCGGCTGCTGAGCTTCGCGATGATGTACGCCTACGCGGAGAGCTACCTGCTGCCGATCAGCCATGACGAGGTCGTCCACGGCAAGGGGTCGATGCCGCTCAAGATCCCTGGGACGATCGAGCAGCAGCTGGCGACCTTGCGGGCCTTCTACGCCTACCAGTGGTCCTTCCCGGGCAAGCAGCTGATCTTCATGGGGACGGAGATGGCGCAGACGCGTGAGTGGGCCGAGAGCCGCTCGCTCGACTGGGAGCTGCTCGACGACCCCGGCCACCGTCGGGTCGCCGAGCTCGTCGCGCAGCTCAACTCCTTCGCGGCGGACCACCCGGCGATGTGGGCGCTGGACGCCGACCCGGCCGGCTTCCAGTGGCTCGACGCCGACGACCACCTCGGCAACACCGTCGCCTTCCTGCGCTTCGCCGACCAGGAGCGCCGCGGCGACGTCGTCGCCGTCGTCGTCAACTTCGGCGGGGCCGACCGCGGCGAGCTGCGCATCGGCCTGCCCCGCGCGGGCCGGTGGCAGGTGCGCCTGGACACGAGTGGCTACGACGCCGCCGGCTCCCCGAGCCAGGCCGGGGTGACCGTCGAGGCCGAGGAGCACCCGTGGCAGGGCCAGCCCTGGTCGGCCCGGGTCCGCGTCGCCGCCCTCGGCGCCGTCTACCTGACCCCCGCATCTCCCTAGGGAAATACGGCCAGGCCCGCCCGAATTTCCCTAGGGAAATGCGCAGGTGGGGTGGGGCGGGGTCAGAAAAGGGCGCTCATCAGGCTGGTCCGGCCCTTGCGCACCCGCTCGTCGTGGTTGCCGACGACGGCGAAGAGGTCGAGCAGGTGGGCCTTGATGCGGTCGCGCTCCTCGGCCTGCGTCACCCGGACGAGGTCGATGAGTCGGGTGAAGGCATCTTCCACGTGGCCGCCGAGCACGTCGAGGTCGGCGACGACGAGCGCCGCCTCCACGTCGGAGGGGTCCCCGGCCGCGCGCTCCCTGGCCTGCTGCAGGTCGACCCCGCGGGTGCGCTTCATGAGCGCCACCTGCGCTAGACCGAGCTGGGCCTCGGTGTCCTTGGGGTTGGCCGCGATGGCCTGCTCGTAGGCGGCCGTCGCCGCGTCGAGGTCGTCCCGCTCGATGGCGTCGTAGGCCTCCTGGTGCAGGGGCGGCAGCTCCTCCTCCGCCTCGGGCGCCGCGCCGCCGCTGACGCGGCCGGTCACCCCGTGCTGCACGGCGACCTGGAGCAGCTGGTCCAGGACCTGGCGGAACTGCTCCTTGTCGACCATCCCGGTGAAGAGCGGGACCGGCTGACCACCCACGAGGCCGAGCGCGACCGGCACCTCGGGCGGCTGGATCGCGGACATGATCCCCGGGTTGGTCGCCACGTCGAGGCCGACGACCTGCAGCCGGCCCTCGAGACCGGCAGCCAGGTCGATCGCGTCGTCGAGCAGCGCCCGACTCTGCGGGTGCTGGGAGGACCAGACGATCGCCACGGCGGGGACGACGCTCGTGCGGCTGACGACCTGGTTGAAGGTCGCGTCCGTCGCCTCGACGACCGGGCCGTCGATCGCGCCGCCGGCATCGGCGGCCTGCCCCGCAGACTGACGGGGCGCGGCGGAGGAGGGTGCAGCGGCCGGCTGACCGGCTCCCGCCGAGGTCGGCGGCTGACCGGGTCGGGCCGCCCCTCCGAGGCTGGAGAGGTCGACGGCTCCACGCAGTGCTCGGGTCGGATCACTCATGGGGCCATTGTCCCCTACCGGCGCGGCGGGCGATCACCTGCCCTTGGCCGACTCCAGGACGTCGCTGGCGCCGACGACGCGCGCCTTGCCCTCCGGGGGCGTCACGAAGGCCACCGTCTCGGCGTGCTTGACGGTGAGCGACTTCTTCACGGACGACCGGTCGATCTCACGCTTGAGCGCCGGCTGCTCGATCTTCAGCTCCTTGAGCTTGGACGTCGCCGTGATCGTGTCGGTCCGCGTCATCGGCAGGAAGGTCAGCGAGCCACCGTCGGCGAGCTCGAACTCGACGCTCTGCCCGTCGGCGATCGCCTGGCTCTGCCGGTAGGTCGCGAGCTTGCCGAGGTCCTTGGCCGTCGCCTTGGCGTTCTTCTTCAGGGCCGCGGAAAATCCGTCGCTGACGGAGACGTCGGCGGGCGCCTTCGACGCGGGGTAGGCCACGCCCTTCGCCCACGCGTCGGCCGCGGCGGTGACGTCCTGCGAGGGAGCCTTGGACACCTTGACCGGCGAGCCCTCCTCGATCGGGGCGAGCGCCGGCACGCTGGCACCGGAGGCCATCGGCACGTCCGCAAAGAGCGTGTACGGCTTGTCGACGGCCGGGGCGACGAGCACGTGGAGGTACTGCACGTCATCGGTCTGCGAGGTGGCGAGCACCGCGCGCGGCCAATCGGTGCCGCGGCTGACCGCGAGCACCTTCAGGCCGTCGATCGTGTCGTCGCTGCGGCTGGTGCGGTCCTTGGTCTCGACGGCCGCCTCGACCTCGCGCAGCGCCGGGCCGGAGAGGACGTCGGCGCGCGCGGCCTCGCCCTTCTTGTCCGAGGCCCGGCTGACGTCGACGGCACCGGTGATGACCCGGTCGGCGACCTGGTCGGCGGCCTGCGAGGAGATCGAGGCGCCGCCGCTGTCCTCGGCCGGCGCGTCGTGCACGCCGGCGATCGAGGCGCCGAGGCCGCAGCCGCCGAGGGCGACCGGCAGGGTGACGAGGGTGATGACGAAGGGGGTGCGACGGGTCATGCGCGCTCCTCACGGGTCGTGCGGGAGACCCGCGAGCGGATGACCCCGGCGAGGCCGGACCGGACGAGCAGGACGATGCCGGCGGCGAGCAGCAGGAGGCCGACGACGAGGGTGACGAGGGCGGTCGTGCCCCAGCTGCCGTCCTCGACGGTCATCGTCACCGACTCGATCTCGCTGCCCTCGGGGGCGGCGACGACGAAGGCCTGGGGGGCGTCGGCCTGGTCGACGGTGCGGGTGATCTCCCCCTTCGCGGCGGAGGACTGCTGCCAGATGTCCAGACCGGCGGGGTCGATGGCCTCGCCCTGACCCTGGTCGGTGGCCGTGAGGGCCCAGTCGCTGACGTCGACGCCGGCGACCTGCGCGCGCTGCGCGTCGCCGAAGAAGGCCTCGACGTCGGAGGGGCGGGCGGTGCCGACCCACACGTCGCCCGAGCCGGTCGCGGTGATCTCGACCGGGTGGTCGACGCGGTTGAGCACGTCGGGCTCGAGGACGACGACCCGCTGGCCGGGCTCGGCAGTGAAGGTGGCCGTGCCGGAGGTGCCGAGGTGGGCGAGGAACCACGCCCCGACCACGGCGGCCACGAGGCCGACGAGGGCCAGGAGGGCGCCGGCCACGCGCTGGATGAGCATGCTCACGTCGAGTGCTTTCGGTCAGACATCAGGGGGTGTCACCGAACAGGCGACGTCCCACCATGACAAAGGTCGACCGAATGTCACAAATCGGTCACGACTGCGACCGTGGCTCAGTCGCCGGCGAGCAGCCCCTCGACGCGCTCGACCTTGGCGGTCATCTGGCCGGTGTGCCCGGCCCGGATGTCGGCCTTCATCACGAGGCCGACGCGGTCGCCGTAGGGCTCCATCGCGTCGACGCACGCCTTGACGACGGCCATCACCTCGTCCCACTCCCCCTCGATGGTCGTGAACATCGAGCCGAGGTCGTGGGGCAGCCCGCTGTCGCGGACGACACGCAGGGCCGCGGCCACCGCCTCGGAGTAGGAGCCCCGGTCGTCGGGCGACGAGGGAGCGATCGAGAAGGCGAGCAGCACGGGGACCTCCGGGTCACTTGGTCATGCGGAGCCGACCGTCGACGCGCTCGAGCACGTAGGTGTGCGTCTCGACGCTCTTGTCGCGGTCCTTGGGGTGGTAGGTGAGGGTCACGGTGACCTCGCGCGCTTCCTCGTCGACCGTGATGTCGCTCGTCTCGACCGACTCGATACCGCTCCAGAAGTCGTCGTAGCCGGCACGGTCGGTCTGGCGCGACGGCGCGAGCATGTCCCACGCGGCGTCACGGTCGGAGGTCACCGTCGAGAAGTAGTCCTCGACGAAGGTGCGCCCCTCGTCCTCCGTGATCCCGTCGTCATCGCTCTCGCTCGACGAGCTCGACGAGGGCTCGGTCGTCGTCGAGCTCGACGACGGCTGGCTTGACGTGGACTCGCTGGGCGGGGGGTCTTCGCTCGTCGACACCTCGGTCGTGGTGCTCGACCCGCCCGGCGACCCGCTGTCGTCCCCGCGCGAGGCGGCGAAGGCGATCGCGGCCACGACCAGGGCGACGAGAACCGCGGCGAGCAGGACCCACAGCCACCCGACTCCGCGGCGTGGCGGCAGCCGGTAGGGGTCCTCGGTCGCAGCACCACCCGGGACGAAGGGGGCGCTCCCCCCGTGGTCGGGTGCCGTCGCGACGGCCGTCGGGGCCGCACCCGCAACGGCACCGGAGCCGCCTGCGGCGACGTCCTCGAGCCGACGCAGCACCTGGCTCATCGTGCCCCGGCGGGCCGGGTCGCGGGAGAGCATGTCGGCGAGCACCGGCTCGAGCGGCCCCGCACGCTCGGGCCGCCGCGGCGGGTGGGCCGCGATGCTGCGCAGGGTGGCCAGGGCATTGCCCTGGGGTGGGTAGGCGTCCTTGCCCTCGACGGCGAAGTAGATGACCGCTCCGAGGGCCCAGACGTCGGCGGCCTCACCGTGGTGACCGCCCACGGCGACCTCGGGCGCCATGTAACTCGGGGTGCCGGTGACCATGCCCGTCTGGGTCAGCTGCTCGTCGCCGCCGGAGCGCGCGATGCCGAAGTCGCCCAGCTTGGGTCGACCCCCGCCGATGAGGACGTTGGCCGGCTTCACGTCGCGGTGGACGATGCCCGCCCGGTGTGCCGCGGCGAGCGCGCCGGCGAGCTGGGCGCCGAGGTCGGCCGCCCCCTTCGGCGTCATCGGGCCGCGCTCGCGGATGGCGGAGGTCAGGGTCGGGCCGGCGACGTACTCCATGACGAGCCAGGGCGTGCCCTCGTGCTCGGCCACGTCGTAGACCGCGACGACGTTGGGGTGGTTGAGCGCGGCCGCGGCCCGGGCCTCGCGCATGGCGCGACGGGTCTCCCCTTCGCTCTCGCCCGGGAAATCGCCGATCTGCTTGGCCGCCACCTGGCGCCCGAGCACGGTGTCCCGGGCCAACCACACGGTGCCCATCCCGCCACGACCGATGGGCCGCACGGTCTCGTAGCGGCCACCGATGAGCTGGGGCGTGGTCTCAGTCATGTCCGGGCCAGCGTAGATGCTCGCGTGCGGCTACCGGCACGTAGACTGCCGCCCGCAGGCGTCCGCCTGCTCCATCGTCGTGTCCTACAGGGGGATCCCGCCATGTCGTACCCAGCTCCGCCGCCTCCCGGTGGCGCCGGTCAGCCAGACCCGTACCAGGGCACGCCCTACGGGGCCGGGCCGGCGGGTCCCGCGCCGAAGAAGGACAACACGCTGCTGTGGATCCTCGGCATCATCGGCGCGGTCATCCTGCTGTGCTGCTGCGGTGTCGGTGGCTTCTTCCTCTGGGCCGCCAACGAGGCGGACGACGTGGTCTCGAGCTACTCCTCCTCGGCCAACTCGTCCAAGAATGCCGACGCCGCGAGCGCTCAGGTCATCGGTGAGGGCAGCTCCGCCACCGTCGACGGCGCGGCGATCCGGCCCGGGTGGTCCGAGTCCGGCGGCGACATCTCGGGGCTGGCCGTGCGCAACGACAGCGGCTCCTCCGACTCCTTCTACCTGACCTTCTACTTCATGAAGGACGGCTCGGTCGTCGAGGACATCGTGTGCACGACCGACTACCTCGACGCCGGTGCGACGGACTACTCCGCATCGTGCGTGGGTGCCTTCGACGACCTCGGCGACGTCGACGAGATCCGGGTGCGCGAAGGGGTCTGACGTGCGGGTCGTCATCATGGCAGCCGTCGCCGGTGTGACCCTGCTCGTCGCGGCCGCCGTCGCGGCCGTCGTCATCGTGGCCGGTGGCTCGGGCGGGTCGGAGACGACCTCGACGGGCACGAGCGACCTCGACGGGATGGCCTCTTCGACGGATGCCTCCAAGGCTGCGGGTGCGGCCGAGGGTGAGCCCGTCGATGGGATCCGCGTCAGCGTCGAGTGACCTGAGTGGTGGGCGGCAGGCCGGCGAGGCCGACCTGCCCCCACCCCCGCCACCGCATTTCCCTAGGGAGATAACCAGTCCGGTGGTGATTTGCCTAGGGAAATTCGGCCGTCCCGCCCCGCATTGCCCTAGGCAGATGACAGGTCCGGTGGTGATTTGCCTAGGGAAATGCGCCCGACGAGCCCTGGCAGTACGCCAGACGGCTACAGACCGAGGGCTCGGCGCAACTCGTGCGCCGCGGCGAAGGGGTCCGTGGCACCGTCGACGACCCGCCCGGCAAGCGTGTCGAGCGCGCCCCCCGAGCCCAGATCACCGAGTCGCTCCCGCAGGGCGGAGACGACGAGCGCGGTGATCTCGTCGCGGGCGCGGGCGGTGCGGCGCTGCCGCAGGGTCCCGCTCGAGGCGAGCCACGACAGGTGCTCGCGCAGTGCGTCGACGGTCTCGTCGACGCCCGTGCCCTCCAGCGCGGAGGCCCGCACCACCGTGCGACGCCAACCGCCCGGGGCGGCGCTCTCCCCCATCTGGATCATGTGGCGCAGGTCCCGCACGGTCGCGTCGGCACCGTCGCGGTCGGCCTTGTTGACGACGAAGACGTCCCCGATCTCGAGGATGCCCGCCTTCGCCGCCTGGATCCCGTCGCCCATGCCGGGCGCGAGCAGGACGAGCGTCGTGTCCGCCGCCCCGGCGATCTCGACCTCGGACTGACCGACGCCGACGGTCTCGACGAGGATCGTCCCGAAGCCCGCCGCGTCGAGCACCCTGATGGCCTGCGGAGCCGAGACCGAGAGCCCGCCGAGGTGACCGCGGCTGGCGAGCGAGCGGATGTAGACCCCCGGGTCGCTGGCCGAGTCGTTCATCCGGATGCGGTCGCCGAGCAGCGCACCTCCGGAGAAGGGCGACGAGGGGTCGACGGCGATGACGGCGACCTTTTCCCCCTTCGCCCGTAGGGCACGCACGAGCGCGTCGGTGGTCGTCGACTTGCCGACGCCGGGGGCGCCGGTGATGCCGACGACGTGGGCGCCGCCCGTGTGGGGGGCGAGCGCTGCCATGACCTCGGGCAGGGCCGGGTGCTGGTCGTCGACGAGCGAGATGAGTCGCCCGACGGCACGCGACGTCCCCGCCCTGGCCTCCTCGACCAGGACGGGGACGTCGATGCTGCGGCTCAAGCTCAGGCGCTCGGCACGCGGATGATCAGGGCGTCACCCTGACCACCGCCACCGCAGAGCGCGGCCGCACCGACGCCGCCACCGCGACGCTTGAGCTCGTGGGCCAGGGTGAGCACGACGCGGGCACCGGAGGAGCCGAGCGGGTGACCCATGGCGATGGCGCCACCGTTGGGGTTGACCTTGTCCTCGGCCAGGCCGAGCTGCTGCGCCGAGGCCAGGCCGACGGCGGCGAAGGCCTCGTTGATCTCGACGACGTCGAGGTCGGAGGCGGAGATGCCCTCCTTCGTGGCGGCAGCCTCGATGGCATTGGCCGGCTGCGCCTGCAGCGTGGAGTCGGGGCCGGCGACGACGCCGTGGGCACCGATCTCGGCCAGCCAGGTGAGGCCGAGCTCCTCCGCCTTGGACTTCTTCATGACGACGACGGCGGTCGCACCGTCGGAGATCTGCGAGGCCGAGCCGGCGGTGATGGTGCCGTCCTTGGCGAAGGCCGGACGCAGCTTGCCGAGGGACTCGGCGGTCGTGTCGGCGCGCACGCCCTCGTCGGTGTCGAAGACGACCGGGTCGCCCTTGCGCTGCGGGATCTCGACCGGGACGACCTCGTCGGCGAACTTGCCCTCGGCCCAGGCCTTGGCGGCCTTCTGGTGGCTCGCGGCGGCGAAGGCGTCCTGCTCCTCGCGGGAGAAGGCGGAGTCGTCGGCGTTCTTGGCCTCGGTGAGCGCGCCCATCGCCTGGTCGGTGATGACGTCGTGCAGGCCGTCGTAGGCCATCGAGTCCTTGAGCTTGGTGTCGCCGTACTTGATGCCCTCACGGCTCTTGGGCAGCAGGTGCGGGGCGTTGGTCATCGACTCCTGGCCACCGGCGACGACGATCTCGAACTCGCCGGCGCGGATCAGCTGGTCGGCGAGTGCGATGGCGTCGATGCCCGAGAGGCAGACCTTGTTGACGGTGAGGGCCGGGACGCTCTTGGGGATGCCGCCCTTGATGGCCGCCTGGCGGGCCGGGATCTGGCCCTCGCCCGCGGTGAGGACCTGGCCCATGATGACGTAGTCGACGTCCTCACCCTTGACGCCGGCCTTGTCGAGGGCGCCCTTGATGGCGAAGCCGCCGAGGTCCGAGCCGGAGAAGCCCTTGAGCGAGCCGCTCATGCGGCCCATCGGGGTGCGGGCCCCCGCGACGATGACGGTGGGGTCGGTGGACATGCGTTGGCCTCCGGGGTGCGTGTCGGGGACGGCGCCGCAACGGCGCCGTGTCTTGCCCGTCACCCTAGCGACGCGGACGAAGGGAGGGCAGTGCACCCCGGCGTGGGGCCCGTCACGACTGGCGCAGTCGTCTCGTCCGACCCGCCCGGGTGGGGCAGGCCACAGGCGGAGGGGGGCGCGGCGCCCCCCTTCGCCTCTCTAGGCTGCGGGCATGACCGATCTCTTCACCGCCATCGACCACGTGGGCGTCGCCGTGCCCGACCTCGACGAGGCCATCGCCTTCTACCGCGACTCCTACGGCATGGAGCTCGCGCACGAGGAGACCAACGAGGAGCAGGGCGTGCGCGAGGCGATGATGCGCGTCGGCACCTCCGGCTCGTGCATCCAGCTGCTCGCGCCGCTCTCGCCCGAGTCGACGATCGCGAAGTTCCTCGACCGCAACGGCCAGGGCATCCAGCAGCTCGCCTACCGCGTCGAGGACATCGACGCGGTGTGCGCGACGCTGCGCGAGCGCGGTCTGCGCCTGCTCTACGACACCCCCAAGCGGGGCACGAGCAACTCGCGGGTCAACTTCATCCACCCCAAGGACGCGGGCGGCATCCTCGTCGAGCTCGTCGAGCCGGCGGCCGACGCCGCGCACTGACCGGCCCCGGACGAAGGGGGTTGGGCGCCGCGACGGCGACCCACCCCATTCGTGCTGTCGGCTGGTGAGAGACGTCACGAGCCCGCCAGCGGGCGTCGACCGAGGCCGACGGCGACGATGGTGTGCAGCAGTCGCCGCTCACGGTGCGGGTCGGCCGCCACACCGACGGTGTGAACTCAGTCATGAGACCGCCCCCCGCATCGCCGCGACGACCTAGGTTGCACGCAGACGTACGACCGACCCCATCCCCACGAGGCCGAGGAGCCCATGCACATGGCAATCGACCAGATCCGCGACGCGATCCTCTCCGGTGACCGCAGCGAAGAGACCTACGCCAACCTCCCCCTGCCGGACACCTACCGTGCGACGACCGTCCACAAGGACGAGGTCGAGATGTTCAAGGGGCTGAAGAGCCGCGACAAGGACCCGCGCAAGTCGCTGCACATCGACGACGTGCCGATCCCCGAGCTCGCCCCCGACGAGGCGCTCGTCGCCGTCATGGCCAGCGCGATCAACTTCAACACGGTGTGGACCTCGATCTTCGAGCCGGTCTCGACCTTCGGCTTCCTCGAGCGCTACGGCCGTCTCAACAAGTACTCCAAGCGTCACGACCTGCCCTACCACATCGTCGGCTCCGACCTCTCCGGCGTCGTCCTGCGCACCGGCGGCCACGTCTCGAAGTGGAAGCCCGGCCAGGAGGTCGTCGCCCACTGCCTGTCCGTCGAGCTCGAGGACGCCGACGGCCACGACGACACGATGATGGACCCGCAGCAGCGCATCTGGGGCTTCGAGACCAACTTCGGTGGCCTCGCCGAGCTGGCGATCGTCAAGGCCAACCAGCTCATGCCCAAGCCGGAGCACCTCACCTGGGAGGAGTCCGCCTCCCCCGGTCTGGTGAACTCCACCGCCTACCGCCAGCTGATCTCCAAGAACGGCGCCGCGCTCAAGCTCGGCGACCGCGTGCTCATCTGGGGCGCCTCGGGTGGTCTCGGCTCCTACGCGACGCAGATGGCGCTCGCGGCCGGCGCGACCCCGATCTGCGTCGTCTCCTCCCCCGAGAAGGCCCAGATCTGCCGCGACATGGGCGCGGAGCTGATCATCGACCGCAATGCCGAGGGCTACAAGTTCTGGAACGACGACAACACCGAGCAGAACCCGAAGGAGTGGCAGCGCCTCGGCAAGAAGATCCGTGAGCTCACGGGCGGCCACGACGTCGACGTCGTCTTCGAGCACCCGGGCCGCGAGACCTTCGGTGCGTCGGTCTACGTCACCCGCAAGGGCGGCAAGATCGTCACCTGCGCCTCGACCTCGGGCTACATGCACGAGTACGACAACCGCTACCTGTGGATGAACCTCAAGAGCATCATCTCCAGCCACTTCGCGAACTACCGCGAGTCGTGGGAGGCCAACGAGCTCATCAACCGCGGCCTCGTCCACCCGACCCTGAGCAAGACGTACGCGCTCGAGGAGGTCGGCCAGGCGACGCTCGACGTGCACCACAACAAGCACCAGGGCAAGGTCGGCGTCCTCGCCCTCGCCCCCGAGCCGGGCCTGGGCGTCACCGACCCCGAGAAGCGCGCCAAGTTCGAGAAGCAGATCAACCGCTTCCAGGCGGTCTGACCCGCCTCGACCTTCACCACCCGCACGAAGGGGGCTGTACCGGATCCTTCGGTTCACATGGTCCT